>NZ_JBHIOI010000136.1:0-1384 GCF_042195415.1 Bartonella sp. CE47NXGY
ATAACACAAAAACAGTCACGTAAATAAAGAAGATTCAAACTCTCTACAGAGTTTTACAAATGCTCTGAAAAATACACAATAAAACGTGTGTCTTATAGCTTGTTAGTTAACAAAATCTTAAGCACAGATCTTAGTAATCTATATCCTTTCCTTATCCAGTATTTTAGAAATAAAGTGACTATCTTAATGCGTATATTTTATTTTATTCCGTAATATTATTATTTGGATACTATATTGGGCCTTCTGTATTGAAGGAAATTACTAAATTTAAGCGAGTTCCTATTGCTTTATTTTCTGAAAATCAAGTCATTACTCAAAATCAGTACGATAAATTATACGAAGAGTACGTAAAGACACAATATCCTGATAATATATACGAAGAGCGCCTAGAAATTGCAAAAAAATATCTGGATAATAAGAGTTATGGTGTATATCATGTTCTAAGCCCTGGGATGATAGTACTAATTCCTGAAAATATAAATCTTATCCATGCGAAAGTTGTTTGGTGTGCATGCCTTGTGGACTTATTACAGGGAGAGTACAATAAAAAATTTCCAGCATTATACCTACCTACCTACATACATAAGCTACATTCTCAATATAATTGGAAAGAAAACGATTTCATTTGGGCAAAAAATTTAGTCATGAACTCGACAGATCCAATGTTTAGATACGCACGAATGGTATTTAATTCTGAAATATTCTCAGTCCAAATACTAGCTCTAATAAACGAAATTTCCGATGCTGAGAAATTTGAGAGAGATGAAGGAAGTCAGGAAAAAAATTATGCTGCTAGACGCATTAGCGAATATCCGAAATTTTGTAATGAAATTGGACAAGTGTACCATCTAATAATGCCTGATAAGTATAGGTACCAGTAATCTTTTATAAATTCAACATAATAAACAACTCGCATTTATATCCCTTATTCATTTATAGCGGAATGTTTTATTATATTTTGTAATCTTCCGCGTTACATTTCTATTACGTCATTATAATCGGTTTATTACGGCATTTTGGATTAAATTCTACATATTTGTTCAAAAATTTTACCTTTCTTCACAGTAATAATTTATATCTTTTACTAATAATAACCTTGCATATTCTTCATCATAATAGTTTAAGTTTAATATTTAAGCTCAGCGTTAATCATTTTTAATAACTTAATAAATATCAAAATATATTGGCGTTCTATGTTTGCAAAAAATAGCCCCTTTATCTCCTTTTTGATTTCATCCCCCCCAAAAATGTAAGAGAGATAACCACACAAACAGCATATGCATCTTCTAGAAAACATCCTCTAAACATTATGTTTCTCAATCAGCTGTAGCCAAGCCTCTTCATCGATAACCTCAACACCTAATTCTTCAGCTTTAGCCAATTT
>NZ_JBHIOI010000137.1:0-1382 GCF_042195415.1 Bartonella sp. CE47NXGY
TTTCCCGCGATCAATTGAACAGGCGCAAATAACACCGGTGAGAGTTTCTCTGTTCCTTTAAGAATAGCGCGAAGCTTGATCTTTTCACTGATATATTCAGTAAGACTGAGCAATTGAAAGGGAAGGAGTTGATAAACCGTGCCGTTGTTTCTTTCAATTTCAAAGATGACAGAACAATCGCTTGAAGGCAACTCAATGGCTGCGCGTATTTGCAAATCAGAGCAGTCAACAAGGTCAAAAGTGCCAAGATCAATGGTTTTTTCTGTTTGTGTATAGCGTGCCGCCAGCACTCGAAAGGCTAAAGCCTCATCTTGATGGGCGGTCCAGCTCCTAGCATTGACAGAAGAAAAGCGTGGACCGGTCACGTAAGGGTGACTCGAGACGTATCTCTGGTGTTCTGCATCAAAATCCCCAAGCTTTGCTAGTGAGACAGAATGATCCGCATCATCGGTTTTAATGACAAAAGCCGTTAAGCGGTCATCCATCACAAGGAGTGGTACATCATAGCGTGCCTCTGCCCACCCTAGCTTTGCGCCCTTCATAGAATAAAAGCTTTGTGCTTGAATATCGGCGGTCGGATAACCGTTTTCTGTAGTGACCAAATCAATCACCAAATCATGGTTCTCATTACCGATTTTGCAAAGATGAAAGTCAATACCGGTGATTTGCCGTGTTTCATCGGGGGTAAAGACTTGCGCTTGTGGGTCAAATTGCGTCCATATCTTTACTGTTGTGGTGCGCCGCATCACTTTCACATCAATCACGCCTTGACCTGTAAAAAGACCCGTTGCAATGGTTCCACCTTTTCCCTGTGCCACAACGTTTTTTGTGCCAGCGGTGATGTTTTGTGGAATCGTGAAAGCGCCCTCAAGGGTGCCCTTGCTATCGGCAATAAGGAGACTCTTCGGTAAAACATTCACACCATCAAAGGTGAGACTTTCCAAGATTTCGCTACTGCCAAAACCTTCAATTTTAAAGTGAAGGGTAATTTGTCTTAAAAAGTCGGTTTGTTCTTGATGTGCATTGACCAAGTCATCACGCACTTCTGTGTTACGGATAGTTCTGCCGCGATGTTTTCCCATAATGATTTGATTGGTGATACCCGAAAGCCAATCTGTGCGTTGTTCATGCCAGAAGTCTGTCGCGGGTTCAAGGGTTACTGTACCAGGCAGGGGTGCAAAATTTTGATAAGGATTGATTTTTTCGCAAGCCGTTGTCAACTCTTGCGCAATGATCACTTCATTTGTCCAGTCAAGGGTGACAGGCGCTGTAAGATTAGCGATGTAAAAGGTTGGGTCAATGGCAAGCTGTAAAATGCCGTTGCCTACAGCACCTGTTTGTTGAAAGCCTTCATCTCTGTAACTATCATCAAGAAAAGGGTC
>NZ_JBHIOI010000138.1:0-1380 GCF_042195415.1 Bartonella sp. CE47NXGY
GCCAATGTATGCATGTGTCATAGAGGACAACTCGCATTAGCTCTTACTCAATTGCCTGATTGGAAATATGAAATTAAACACATCTAAAAAATAAACTTACAGATTTTTTACATATGGAGGTGCTTCTCTTCACAAATGCCTCCTAGCACCACCACCCTTCTTAACACTTTTAAGTCATGCGTGATTCACGAAATGGGTGAATTGTACGCAAATCAAGGAAATAAACCATGGAAAAGAAATATGAACTGACTGATGAAACAATCGAAGTTGGGCGCAAAACGCTCCGCCGCATTCGTGCATTGAGAGATTTGGGGGACGTCAAGAAAGGTGATCTTGGCGGCTATATCGAGAAAGAAGACAATCTAAGTCATGATGGCAATTGCTGGGTTGGGGGTTATGCCAAGGTTTATGATGATGCTAAGGTTTACGAAAATGCACATGTTTACGGTTATGCCGAGGTTTACGACAATTCTCGTATTTATGGCAAAGCAGAAGTTTTCGATGAACCATGCATTTACGGTCATGCAGAAGTTTACGGTGATGCATATATTTGCGGTGAACCGAACGTTTTTGATAATGCAGAAGTTTATGGCAATGCACAAGTTTACGAAGAGGCATACATTTACGATAGGGCGCGTGTTTACGGCAATGCGCAAGTTTACGGTGATGCGCATATTTACGGTCATGCAAAAATTTACGGTGATGCATGTGTATGTTGGAACGACTGGATTGATGACGATAGAAGAATCTCAACTAGAGAAAAAACCAGATGAGAAAATAACGAACTACTAATCTTATAGTATCTCTATAAGCCGTTTCTAACACCGAAAAACCAACTTTTAAACACCAGCGTGATTCACGCCACGGGGGAATTGCATCTAAAATGAAGGGGAACAGATATGGCACACCGCCAACCTACTATAACACAACCAGCCATTGCACGAGCTTTACGAGAAGCTAAAAAACAAGGAGCAGAGGTTGTAGAAATCAAGCCTACTGGTGAATTATTAATTCATATCAATAAAATCGTAACACCCAGAACGATAGATAATACTTATAGCATTGACGATTTTCCACCGCTTGAAAATGAACAAAAAGACTACGATACCAGCAAATCGTGTCCCTCTGTTGACGGTATAAAGTTTTAGCCATGCCAAAACGCCGTCCACCGCATCTTGTTCGTGAACGCACACGCCATGGTAAAATCATATGGTATGTACGTATTGGTCATGGACCACGGTTTCGGATTGAAGGAACCTATGGAACGCAAGAGTTTGTCGATAATTATACGCTTGCTCTTAAGCAAGCTCAAAATGGCTCCTCCAAAACAAAGAGGCGTACCAGACTCACAGAAGGGTCTTTCGATTGGTTGTTGCATCA
>NZ_JBHIOI010000139.1:0-1366 GCF_042195415.1 Bartonella sp. CE47NXGY
AGATTAATGGTGGCTTGGCGTGAGAAAAGCCGATTGATTTGATCAAGCCCTTGCTCTATCTGGCGCAGATTGGTCGGTTTTCCAATAAGGTTTGGAAAAGCCGTGGTGATTTCTCCTTGAAGTCTCCTCTCAACTTTATGCCCATCAAGGGTAATATCTTCCATCACACCTTCAACAACAACGATCTTGAGATGACCGCCGCTTAAATCTTGCTCAGGCAAATAAGCCCGCACTGCAATATAGCCGCGCTTCATATAAAGCTTGGTCACCGCTTTGAGCACTTTATTGATTTCGGCAATCCCCAAACACCGTCCTTCCCAAAGAGAAATGGCTTCATGAAGGTCGGTATGAGAAATCAACTGAACATCAACAAATTCAATGCTTTTGATCAGCAAACAGGTTGTACTAGGCGAAGCACCATAGGGAGATATGGTATCATCGTCTGGCAAAAATACCTCATGGGTTTTGTTTTTACGCTGCAATTGCTGAAAACGCTGTTGTTGCGTTTGTTGTCGTTGGATGCTCTCTGATTGATTAATCGCTTTCTCACGAATGTTTTGGGCAAAACTCGCCAACGAGAAAAGGCACAAAATAGCCGCAAAAACAAAAATGAAAAAAAATCTATGCATTCATTGTGCCCTCAAAATGAGCAACAAAATGAACCATATCGTCAGCGTCACAGAAAAAATCGCCAACCGCGTAACAATTTTTTAATTTTTTGATGAGAATAATACTTATAACATCTGAGAAAAAAGCATAGACTGTACTGTATACACCTGCTTTATGAGTTGTGCAAACCATATCATTTCCCCCGCTTTTGAAGATTTTACAATGACACTGTTAAATGACAATCATACACTCTAATATGCTTCTTAATTTTAAGGTGTTGCATGTAATATAATTTTGAGCTTTAAGTAAAGCCTCTTATTCATAGAATAGACCAAATTTATTGGAACTGTTACATATTAGAGACAACAAAAAACACTCCATTATTATCGCTTGATAAGAAAAATAGTATGACAATCGCTTATTTACTAAAATAAGAAAAAAAGAAAATGCGTAATGCTATAACTGATGAAGGATTAGCATATTTAAAAGCCGCTTATCCTAATGAAAAAACACTAAAGATGATCTGTTTTATTATGTTTACGGTTTTTTGCATTCAGAAGATTATCGCACCCGTTATGCTGATAATTTATGCAAAGAATTGCCTCGTATCCCTTGCGTAAAAACGGCTGATGATTTTTGGAAATTTGTGACAGCAGGGCGTGAACTCGGTCATTTGCACATGAATTATGAAACTGTAAAACCTTATCGCGTAACCTTTAAAAAAGGTAATCCAAAAGTTACAGAGATCTCTAATCCA
>NZ_JBHIOI010000140.1:0-1313 GCF_042195415.1 Bartonella sp. CE47NXGY
ATCCCGCACCTTGAAAAAACACACATGAAATCAATAAGTTATAGCACCATAAAAGTGCTGTGGCGGAGGGGGTGGGATTCGAACCCACGGTACAGTCTCCTGCACGCCGGTTTTCAAGACCGGTGCCTTAAACCGCTCGGCCACCCCTCCAAACTAGATATGCTTTTTGACAAATTTCTTGTAAAAGGTCAATCATTTTAATACGCATTTTAAAGCGTTCTTTGTAAAACTATTTAAGTTTCAATTAAAATAATTCTTCATAAGTTAATTCTTTGAGTGTGTTATCTAAGAGTTTCATTTTTAAACATGATAGTTTTTTCTGAAAAAATGAAAGGTAATTATGATATTTATCATTTTTTTCCTGTTTAAAAATTTTTTACAAAGCAATATTTTTTTAAGTTCTAACAATCGTTTTCGTAATAATAAGAAATGTTTAGTTGAAAATGTTTGATAAATTATATTAAATTCCGGTCGTGTATTTTTGAATTATTTTACCTTTCCAGATATTTATTTTATTTAGATCGTTCATATTGGCGAAAAGAAAATGTTATTACTCTGACAGTTTATGAGAGATAAATTTGTAAGAATGACATATATATTCAAGGAAAGTTTTTATTGAGTTTAAATTAAGTACAATTCAATAAGAAAGCTCTTTAAAAGATTTTAATTTTTTAAATAAAAATATTCAGATATTTAGTGCATCTAAAAAGTACCTTGGAGGGAATGGCTGATTTGCGCTATTTGAATAAAATTTTATGTAAGATTTGCATCGATAGTTTAAAATCTCTTCTAGATATGACTGGAAATTAGGTATATTTGTAATGCTTTTTCTGTGGAATAAGCAAAAAGTTAATTTGAATGGAAGAAAAAATTATTGAGTAATACCCTTAGATCAATAGATAGTTTGTGAAGGTATTACATAGTTTTTCAAGAATAGAACTTAAAAACGCTAAATTATGCAGAGTCAGAAAGCGTAAACTTTAAAAGATAAAGTTTTAAAAGCCGATTCATTCACAAGTATGTGTAAAATAAAATATTTATGTCTAATATGAGAGAATAGGTGAATCTTGATTCTATTGATTTTTTTGCCTCTATCCCTCATCTTTTTGAAGCTTTTTTATGGCTTCAAGAGCGAGTTTTTTACGGTCTGCGCTCTTTGTGTAAAGAGATGTCATAGCATCATTTGTCCAGCCAAAAATTGCTTTGAGTTGTGATACTGTTGCACCAGAATTAACTGCGCGTGTTGCTGCTAATTTTCTTAAGCCATGTGCTGATTTTTTGATTCCCGCTACGTTACAAGCCTCACGAAAAAG
>NZ_JBHIOI010000141.1:0-1304 GCF_042195415.1 Bartonella sp. CE47NXGY
ATAGAGATACGTGCAAAGCGCTTCGGTTTAACGCTACAGGAGGCAAAAAATCCACTTTCTGGTACTTATATAGGGCGACTTTGTTTAAAAGGCGTGCTTACTCAAGAGCAATATGATGCCGCGCAACAATATCTACAAGTAAGAAACGATTACCTTTGTGCAAAGGGCTTGCCTAATGCGATTTATGACGAAATGCCATCATCTACTGATGACAAAGCAAGAGATAAATGGGTAGCATTTGCAACAGAGCAGTTTATAAACACGCAAGAGGCACTAAAAGAAGCCCAATGCCTCTATAGACAGTATAATCTTCATGCTGCGCTACAGTACCTCGTGATAGAAGATCAAATGTTACCACATCTTGTGAATTCGCTGCGTGTTGCTCTTAATGTGCTTCATAAGTATTTAATCGCTAGTTTAAAAAATTTTTAAATATCGCTTCCATTTTTCAAAAGAGCCATATCTTACTGGGGGTCTTATATCTTCTTTGGGCATCATTTCTCTATATACACTTATAGCAATAGAGCACATATTCACTGTATTTTGTAAACGAACGCTTTCGTGTCCTAGTATCATATGCTCTGTACGAATAGTTTGTTCTTTTCTGCTAATGCCATTTGGAGAATTCAAAAATTTTTCTGCGTATTCAAACATTGGATCATTAAAATGTGTTTCAAATTTTGCTTTAAATAAAATAGTTTCTATAGTATCCCAGTCATTAAAAATACTACCGTATTTCTTAAGTTTTGTTTGCAAGTCGTTAAATGTAACTGTGGGCATACTTTTATCACCTTGTAATAAATCAGCAAAACGACCACAAAAAACAAGCACTATGTGATAATGTTTTAAAATATTAAATTCCGGAGGATTGCTAGGTAGTGTTATTAAATGCTTCCAAAATGGACTTTTGTCATTGGGGATGTCTACAGTACTTCCCATAAATGTTTTTAAATACTCCACCGATTCTTTTGCCTTTGCTAATTTTTGATGATATTCTGAGTTTTGATAATTTTCACTTACATATTTTTCGTAAAGTTTATCGTATTGTTCTAAACTATCTACACTAGTGTATCTTGATAACACTGATATCGAAAAGAAAGCTATAAATATTACTATGAGCGTTATGGATAGTGACTTCATTATTTAATCCTTAAATTATAATAATTAACACTACCTAACCGATTCTTTTCAAATGTATCAATATGTGTTATTTTTGTGTTGACAAAGTGTAGCAAATCGTATTTAATGACATTGCTGTACTTAGGCGTATTGTGTCTAGAGAGGGAAATGTACAGTTCAAAATC
>NZ_JBHIOI010000142.1:0-1302 GCF_042195415.1 Bartonella sp. CE47NXGY
GGTACCTATATCGGGCGGCTTTGTTTGCAAGGCGTGATTACTCAAGAGCAATATGATGCCGCGCAACAATATCTACAGATAAGGAATAATTACCTTTGTGCAAAGGGCTTGCCTAATGCTATTTATGATGATGTTTCTACAAACTCAGACCCTAATAGCTTTGAGCAATGGGTTGAAAAAGCAACGCGTCATTATCAATCTGTTCACGAGGCAATAAAAGAGGCGCAACATCTCTATAGACAGTACAATCTTTATGCAGCGCTACAGTACCTTGTTAGTGAAGATCAAGAATTACTACATCTTGTGAGTTCGCTAAAGGTTGCTCTTAATGCGCTTCAAAAGTATTTTTCGCAAAATTATGTAACTATCAATAAAAGTGAATGATAAACTTATATAACGCTTCACTTTCATAATCTAGTTTATGAAGTTTTCTTTTATTTTCAATTATCCGCTTTTCAATTATAGGAAGGGCTTTCAGAATTTCTGATTCCTCCATATGGTTCTTAGATTGTTTTGCTTTATTTAGATCCTCTATTGCACTTATTTTTTGTAGCATACTGCCGGTTAAATCGCTAAAACTATTGTTTCTTTCCCACAGTATATCATGCCATTCTCTTATCATATTTACATGTTGTTCAAAACGTTCTTTTGATAAAGTCGACATGTTATGCAAGAAATATACTTCTTCTATCATTCTAATTTCTTTGAATCTTTTTTCCCACCATTCGTTTCCATGAATTAGGTGATTATGAAGTTCGGTTTTTAATTCTGTGGTTACTTTTGAACAGAATAACTTATTAAAAAATGAAGAAGATTCTTCAGAATTAGCATATCCATTTGAAGTGGATATAAAACACGTTGTAAAAAGTGCGATAATTAATACGCTTCTAAATAAAGATTTTTTTATAAACATCATTTCTACCTTATATGTCTACCTTAATGTGCACTTTATCTGTTTAACTGATTCACTTTGAAATTATCAATATGTGTTATTTTAGTGTTGACAAAGTGTAGCAAATCGTATTTAATGACAAATACGGCACTTGTCGTATTGTGTCTAGACGAGAGGCAGTGCAGTTTGGAATCCCCGCAAATGCGGGGTTTTTTATTATCTGGAGGGCGTATTTTATGACATCAGAAAATACACAGCAGGCTCCACAACCCATTAAAAAGCGTATACCACCAAAGGCAGGTCAAGGGCGTGTCAAAGGCGTTCCAAATAAAGTGACGCGCATTTTAAAAGAAGCAGTGGTTAAGGCTGCTGAGAATGCTGGGAATAAAATTGGCAATGATGGTTTGATC
>NZ_JBHIOI010000143.1:0-1300 GCF_042195415.1 Bartonella sp. CE47NXGY
CACCATTGACGATCATGGCGGCTCGAGTAAAACGCCCATTATCCGTTGTATTACTCCAGCTACCACCCCCTAACAATGCTCTCATTTCAAACGTATTTTGCGTACGGCTTATGGGTATAGGAAACGTGCCCGATAAAAATTGCCAAACATAACCGCAACCATCCTCACAACCGATATGCGAGATCATTCGACGATTCGCCGTATCCTTATATCCACCTGAAACCTTAGAGGTTGGTTCTTTCTTGCCAACAATATGTGTCTTTTCATTGCTTCCATACATAGCAGAAGCAAACGCTTCATCACTCAGTAAAGATTTTTTAACACGCGCCATATCTGTTACATGTTCGGTATAATTACGGTTTGTTGTTATATTGGTACGATACATTGATTTCGTATTTTCACCCGTCCCTGATTGAAGATAAATATCAACCCAAAGATCTGTAGAGGGGTCATAAACCATACCTTCTGGTGAACTATGCGGACGGTGATTGAGACACCAAACTGAATTGGGTAAAATATCCCCTGCTCTATAACCAGACAATGGATGACCGGAAATCGTACCAACATCCGCACAGAGCGTATGAAACCCTCCTATCTTTCGCGAATTATTGACGCTGTAACCGTTTGGATACGTAGAGTTTTCTGATAAAACAAATTTATGAGACTGTCCTCCATCAGAAACCAAATAAACATAATAATCCTTCCCCGCCGAAAGAGAAGGAACGCTTATTCTTGTATCTACCGTATAACTTGCAACTAAAATATCATTGCCTAATGCCAAAGTTATGCGTGTTCCTTTTTTCACGGTTAATTGCGCTTTGCCTGTCGCAACAAGAAAAGGGGTGGAAATTGAAAGAACCGTTAAATTGGACTGTTTCAGTAAATTGTTTACCTCTTCCGCTAGCGCTTTTGCCTGTGAAGCTACTGTATGGGCTGTTGTTGCCGTTGCTAGGGAACTCTTGATACCTCCAAGCTCTTGTTTCGTCGTATCGGCGGTTGTTTTGGCTTCTTCTGCTGTCCTTTTCGCTCTATCGGCTACTTCCTTGGCTTTTTCGGCTTCGCTCTTGGCTTGATAGGCTTGTGAATCTGCCGCCTCGGCTTTTTTCTTGGCTTCGTCTGAGTACATCCGCGCTAAACTTACGGGGGCTTTAAAATTCTCAACCACTTGATTGATATCAATAACCCTACTCCTCGCAGACGAGGCTATTTTCTCTGCATTTTCTGCCTGATTGCGCGCTTGCGTCGCATCATGTCTTGCATAACCAGCAGACTCCTTGGCTTCCTTGGCTATTTTTTGTGC
>NZ_JBHIOI010000144.1:0-1294 GCF_042195415.1 Bartonella sp. CE47NXGY
GAACGATCATAAAATCTCTACTGAAATCCATTGTTTTATGTTTATCATTAAAGAGACATCTTTTAAGGCATCCAAGCCTATTCCACGACGTAGATCATGAGTGGTATAACGGTAAATCCATTGAGCTTCCCTTCTTTATGCTTGTGAAGTAACAAGCGCCGGGGGGGCACCATTCTGTCCAATATCCGGACAACCCTTAGCTCAAACTGTTCGTAAGAGGCATTTTTAGTTCTTTCTTACACAGAGTTTTTATCCACATAGCTCTCTCTGCTTGTAATGTGCAAGCGGATGGTTTTGATTGATTTAACCTGGAACAGGTTTGGAATGAGAGAATCTTACGATATTCGAGGTCCTCATTCAATATGCAAAAAGGTAAATTATCATTATAAATCAAAACATTGTTTTATTTCTGTAAAATATCATCATTTAGAGTAGCAATATAAGGCATGTAAAATTACACATGTGGTATTTTTTTGTATGTAGTGGTGAGTATTCTGAGTTAGAACTTGTGTGTAAAGTATGAAGTAACCCCATGTGAAATGATGTCAGGTGCAATCCGTTAAACAAAAAGCTTGTATTGTTTATAGATTGACGGAGACAAAAAACTTCATCTTTAAGGTGGTAAGGCAGTCGTGAAGTTATAAGTTAACTATCATCATTATATTTACCCATCTTTCGTATTGTTTTTTATATTTAAACGCTTACCATTCATCATGTATTCTCTTCATTCTCAAGTTGCTGTTTAATGTACGTTATTTTATTGAATGATTTTTACTCATACGTATAAAATTTTAAGATCGATAAAGCTTAGAATGTTAAAGGATGTGTTACAAAATATAGAATGATGATTTATATTTAAAAATCAATTTGTTGTATATAAAAATGGATACTTAATTTTATCGAACATTTTGGATGATTTTTATCTATTTGTCTTTTCTTTTAAAATTTTTACTTTAAAATCGCGTATGCTTCTTACTAAGAAAAAGAGTTTAAATATCTACAAAGAAATTTGTAACAGATATAATCATTAAAATTGAGATAGGGGGGGAAATGGTTAATAGGTTTCAGATATGGAAAAAAGTCACGATTGTTGTGATTTTAGGGGGATTTTTTTCGACTGTTTATGTAATAGATGTCAATAGCTTGCAAGAAGCGAATGATGGTTCGTTTTATTTTTTTAAACGTGGCATGTCTGCTTATAAAAATGGGCATATAAATCAGGCTATTGCAGCATTACGTTGTGCTGCTAAGAGAGGCTATATTGGTGCGAATTGGAAACTTGGCTCTATCTATG
>NZ_JBHIOI010000145.1:0-1287 GCF_042195415.1 Bartonella sp. CE47NXGY
GAGAGATGATTGATAGCATCACCTAGATCTTCAATACCTACCTGATTAAGCTTAAAGACATTGCGCAATTTGGCAAAGCGCTCCCCAATCTGATCTCCCGTCATATCAAAAGCTACAGCCGCTTTGGCAGCATAAATGCTAAAAGCTTCCAGATCTTGTTCACCAATGCCTGCTTGGCTAGCACTGGTCATCAGTTCTAAGACTTCACGCGCCGCTAACGGAATCTTGGTGGAGGTTTCAAGCGCAAAACGGCGCAATTCCTTTAAGCGATCAAGGGGGGCATCGAGAACCTTTTCTAATCCCTTCATCGATTGGTCAAATTGCATGGCTTTATAGAGCGGTGCAATTAAGGTTGCTGTTTGCGCAATCGCCCCCACCATACGTCCACGCGCATGGATAAAAGCATTTTCTGCATGGGCTGTAGCTTTCTTAAGATGCTCAGGGTCAAACCACCCTTTAAAATGCTGCCTTGTCTTGTTTTGGAAATGCGCAACATCTGAACTAAAGGCTGTAAGATCTCGCTTGGCAGAAGCGATCCCCTCTTGCAGATGATTAACAAAACGCACAACAAGAGAAACATCCATGATCGTCTCTTATCCTAACTGATGGCTTTCATATTCTTGAGCTTTCAGGCGCGCGAGTTCTTCTCGATAGGCAATCACATCCAGCCAATCCATCTGGTTAATCTCTGAAGGCGCCCAGTGATAATAAAGAGCTAGTTCTGCCCCAAATTGTCTGGCAGAGAGGATTGGCGTTGCGTAAAAAAAGCAAAAAAAGCCTTCAATATTGCGACAATATCCATCACATCAACTCGATCAATCAATTCAATAGATTCATGTGACATATCAGCCAAAAGTGCTGTGATGCCTTCTGTTGCCTCACTTGTGAACAAAACTTGAGAAAGCTTCGTGATAAGCACATCATTGCTCAAAGTGGTTTTTTGCTCTCCAAACTCAGGAAGCAGCAGCTCTGTCAATTGTGGTCCAATGAGCACCGCTAATTGCTTGGCATGCTTAAAAGTGGGGCGATAAAAGGTCAGTTTCTTGCAGAGAGATTCTTTGCCACCTTTATCTTGATAAAGAAACGGAACCTGCAATTCCACGTCAATGCTGGTTTGTAAACTTGTCATGATCAATTCCTATAAATGAGAACCCTATCAATAATGAGAGCTTATAAGTTGAGAATAGAGCGGCGGCGAGAACCGATCTCTTGCCCATTGCGGACAAGCCAGCCGCCCCGTTTAAAAGAAAAGCGGTGCAAAACAGAACCATCCCAAAATTCCGTATA
>NZ_JBHIOI010000146.1:0-1280 GCF_042195415.1 Bartonella sp. CE47NXGY
GATTTAGGAAGTATAAGCCCTTGTAACTCGGCAAGTGCGCTTTTGTAGTTATCAACAAACTCTTGCGTTCCATAGGTACCGCGTATTCTAATGCGTTTGCCGTGACCAATACGTACATACCATACAATTTTGCCATGTTGAGTAATTTGTTTGATAGCCATAACAAGCGTTATAGGCTCTGTAATTCCAACGAGTGATTAAAGATCATACGCATCGTTTACGTTTCTTTTGATAAGTTTTCATATCTCTCATAGAGCACTTGCAATATGATACGTTTTGTATATATGCACTCATTACTCCATTGTGGATGATTCATTTTAATCAATAAGAAACGCTATTTGAAAGCCGCGTCATATCACTTGGCACGGCTTTCTTTTATTTTACTCTCTCTTTTATGATATGTTTATAGCAATGCATTTTATATGCGTTTATACACCATAAAAAGGCACGCCCCCCATATCTATTTTTATTCTGTTTTATCAGTTATATTGACAACATTATCGTTTTCATAAACCTTACATTTTTTTGGAACGACACTTACTTTGACTGTTTAATTTTGCATTGCCATAGGCTTTACCCCAGACCTTGTCATGATAGGAAATCTTGGCATTGCCATAAACCCACGCATTATCATACACCCAGAAATTGCCATCATGGGATAAGTTACTTTCCTTTTCGATATAGCCTCCCAGATCACCTACTTTGACATCATCAAAGTCTTTTAAAGCTTTAATGCGATAAAGGTTTGTAATTTTCTTAGTAATTCTATCTTTAATTTGTTTGATTTCATTTGTTAATTGGTATTTTTTGCACATAAAGATACCCTCACAATCTAATATGATAAACGTTTGCTAAAATTTGGAATAGGAAAATTTGAAAGAGGAGCGCCCCCGCCACGCCTGTACTTTCATTTACACCGCTTTATTGATTAGACCCAGACAATCTCTAATTCACCATAAGGAGAGAGACGTTCAGTATAGGTTTTTATTTTAGTAGACTCGCCGACATTTTCACGAATAACAGCAATGCCATGAATATTGGCATTTTCATAAACCCTAGCATTGCCATAAACCCTTGCATTTTCATAAACGTGACCATTTTTAAACACAAGAGCCTCATCATAGTCCCAGCAATTGCCCTCATGAGAGAGGTTATCTTCCTTTTCAATAAAGCCGCCTAAGGTACCTGCTTTGATATCAGCAAATAATTTTTTCAAAAGGGTTTTTAAAGGTACTTATCCACAGCCCATGGCATAGGATAAGATCAGCAAAGTAGTGAAA
>NZ_JBHIOI010000147.1:0-1274 GCF_042195415.1 Bartonella sp. CE47NXGY
AAACATGTCCATTTACGCACTACATTTTTATACTAAAAACCAAAAGTAAAATTTAAAATCACTTGGTATTCAATTAGGTAGGTATCAAAATGAAAAAAATTGAAAAAAATAAAAAATACGTATTGACTTTAAGGAAAGGTTCGTTTAGAAAGGCGTCAAGTGTGTAGAAACACTTAGCGATAAGCGGATAAACCACGATAAGGTTTTTCCCATCTTCAAAATACTGACTTTCTTTTATGCTATCACTAGCATATAACGATTTTGTCGGGTGTGGTTATGCCATACAATACCCTTTTAGGGGAAAGCATACAGCGGACTTATCGCCGTGTTTCTAGCGCCCGACGCCCTTATGGGCTGTCAATAGAAACCTTTTTTACGATAAGGATTACTAGCATGAAAGCTACAGTTAAAAAGAGAAAACCATCCAAAAAATATGAATTGACTAATGAAATAGATCATATGACTGGTCTCACATTATACCGTATACGCGCCTTAAAAGATTTTGGAGATGTCAAGGCGGGGGATTTAGGTGGTTTTATAGAAAATGAAAGCAACCTATCGCATTATGGTACGTGCTGGGTATATGATAAAGCCCGCGTTTTTCAAAATGCCCGCGTTTCTGGGAATGCAAAAGTAAGAAGCTTTTTTGTAGACGTTTGTGGGAATGCAAAAATTTATGGGAATGCTATTTTTGAAGCTATTTTTATGGGAGGCAATGCGCGTCTTTATGGGAATGCTCATATTAAAGGTGCTGTTGTAATTGAAGGCAATGCAAAGATTTATGATAATGCCTATGTAACTGATCATGCTCATATTTCTGATGATGCCGTCATTTGTGATAATGCTCATGTTGGAGGCAATGCAAAAATAAGCGGTGCTGCTTATATTTGTGATGACGCGCGTGTTTTCGATGATGCCGTTGTATGTGGTGCTCTTATCTCAGGAGATTCTTATGTTCATAGCGCCGCTTCTTTAACAGCAGATGATCATATTTGGAATGAAGCATATCCCGAATTTGGTAGTGAAGATGATTATTATCGTCATGAGTATTATGATGATTTTGAAGACTATTATGATGCTGATCTTGAATCGGAAAATGATGACGATTTAGAATGTGAATTAGAATGTGAAAAAGAAGCTGCTTAATTAAACAATAGGGCGGTGCGGGGGCGCCTCCTTATAACCATTTCATTTAACAATTTGTTTGAATATTAGATTAGGGAGCTACCTATGACCACTAAAACTGTATCCAAAAAATATGAACTTACTAATGA
>NZ_JBHIOI010000148.1:0-1273 GCF_042195415.1 Bartonella sp. CE47NXGY
TTGCAAAACAATTAAGCAAAACAATTAAATTGTGATAGGTAAAGAGTAAGCGTTTAATAAGAGTAATATAGGCATTTAATTCTCTTGATAATTATTTTCAAATCTGTACAATATGAGGTATATATTTATGACAGTTTTTAGTGCGTATGACGGGGGTAAATGAAGATGAAAAGCTTTGTTAGACAATTAGAGATGCTTGTGATTTTAGGGGGAGCACTGCTTTTGTCTGGTTGTAAAATTGATGTTATACAGCCATCAGGTTATGTTGCACGTCAACAGCTCATTTTGATTGTTGTTTGTGTGGCTGTTATGCTTTGCGTTGTCATTCCAGTAATGGTGAGTGTGGTATTTTTAGCTATAAAATATCGTGCATCGAATGTGAAAGCGGACTATTCTCCTGATTGGGCGCATTCAAATAAAATTGAAGCGTTGATGTGGAGTATTCCAGTTGTAATCATAATGGTTTTAGGTTCATTAACAACTTATTATACCTATAAGCTTGAGCCTACAAATCCCCTTCCAGTAGAGGTGGTGGGTGAAGGAAAGCCATTGCAGATTGATGCTGTAGCTCTTGATTGGAAATGGCTTTTTATTTATCCTGAATATGGTGTTGCATCGATTAATGAAATTTACGCGCCTGAAGGACGTCAAGTTTTATTGCAATTGACGTCAGAGAATTCTGTCAATGCCTTTTGGGTTCCCAAATTGGGTACGGTTCTTTATGCTATGCCGCAGATGAATGCTAAGTTGCATTTGGTTGCTGAAGAACAAGGGGTATTCAAAGGGACCTCAGCAAATTACAGTGGTGATGGTTTTTCGGGTATGCGGTTTAAGTGGCATTCTGTGTCTTCGCAGGATTTTGAGGATTGGATTGTAAAAGCTCGGGCTAATGGTCGAGTACTTGATCGTACATCTTATCGTCAACTTTCTATTGCGCCTCGTATGGGTGATATTGCTGCGAAGGAAAAAGATGCTGAGGTTCGTTATTTTGCACCTGTTGAGAAGCGGCTTTACTATCGTGTTGTTAATCGATGTGTCGATGAAAATACGGTGTGTAATGAAGATTTAATGAAACGTGCTGCTGCTCAGACGCTATGGGGTGCACTGTGTTCAGTATTTGATCCTGATGTTATTTAAAGGGTCAATAGAGAAAGAGCCCTTTTAATATTTTTAATATAAGGTTTCTTTTAAACTTAAATTTCATTTGAAATGGGTTGAGAAATGTTTGGAAGACTTACAGATCCTACGGCAGGTGCTTTTCATGCGCTTGCAC
>NZ_JBHIOI010000149.1:0-1265 GCF_042195415.1 Bartonella sp. CE47NXGY
TTGCAAAACAATTAAGCAAAACAATTAAATTGTGATAGGTAAAGAGTAAGCGTTTAATAAGAGTAATATAGGCATTTTATTCTCTTGATAATTATTTTCAAATCTGTACAATGTGAGGTATATATTTATGACAGTTTTTAGTGCGTATGACGGGGGTAAATAGAGATGAAAAGCTTTGTTAGACAATTAGAAATGCTTGTGATTTTAGGGGGAGCACTGCTTTTGTCTGGTTGTAAAATTGATGTTATGCAGCCATCAGGTTATGTTGCACGTCAACAGCTCATTTTGATCGTTGTTTGTGTGGTGGTGATGCTTTGTATTGTTATCCCAGTTATGGTGAGTGTGGTATTTTTAGCTATAAAATATCGTGCATCGAATATGAAAGCGGACTATTCTCCTGATTGGGCACATTCAAATAAAATTGAAGCATTGATGTGGGGTATTCCAGTTGTAATTGTAATGGTTTTAGGTTCATTAACAGCTTATTATACCTATAAGCTTGAACCTACAAATCCTCTTCCAGTGGAAGTTGTAGGTGAAGGAAAGCCATTACAGATTGATGCTGTTGCTCTTGATTGGAAATGGCTTTTTATTTATCCTGAATACGGTGTTGCATCGATTAATGAGATTTATGCGCCTGAAGGACGTCAAGTTTTATTGCAATTGACGTCAGAGAATTCTGTCAATGCTTTTTGGGTTCCCAAATTGGGTACAGTTCTTTACGCTATGCCGCAGATGAATGCTAAGTTGCATTTGGTCGCTGAAGAGCAAGGAGTATTCAAAGGAGCCTCAGCAAATTATAGTGGTGATGGTTTTTCGGGTATGCGGTTTAAGTGGCATTCTGTGTCTTTGCAGGATTTTGAGGATTGGATTGTAAAAGCTCGGGCTAATGGTCGAGTACTTGATCGTTCATCTTATCGTCAACTTTCTATTGCGCCTCGTATGGGTGATATTGCTGCGAAGGAAAAAGATGCTGAAGTTCGTTATTTTGCACCTGTTGAGAAGCGGCTTTACTATCGTGTTGTTAATCGATGTGTCGATGAAAAGACGGTATGTAATGAAGATTTAATGAAACGTGCTGCTGCTCAGACGCTATGGGGTGCACTATGTTCAGTATTTGATCCTGATGTTATTTAACAGAGTCAATAAAGTAAAGAGCCCTTTTAACAAAGGTTTCTTTTAAACTTGAATTTCATTTGAAATGGGTTGAGAAATGTTTGGAAGACTTACAGATCCTACGGCAGGTGCTTTTCATGCGCTTGCAC
>NZ_JBHIOI010000150.1:0-1260 GCF_042195415.1 Bartonella sp. CE47NXGY
AGGGTTATTTCACCAATCAGAGGTTCTAGCCATTGGAACCAGCCTTTAATCCTCTCTGTGAGATCACTGATGCCTTTTCTTAAATCAGAGGTAGGATTAAGCAAATCATTAAGGACTTTTTTTAAGGTTTTTGCCCAGCTCGCAACAGTTGTTTGAATGAGGTCGCGGTTTTCATCAATCAACTTTGAAAAACCGTCAATCATATCATTAATCACGGGCATGAAACGCGCGCCAATAAAGCTCGCGATACCGCCTATTTTTTTCTTAAAAGCACCAAGCTTGTCACTTAAATCTGCTGCATAGCGTGCAACATCGGCACCTATCAGCCATTTTCCTTTTCGCGCCTTTGCAAACAGCTCTTTAATGGGTGCCATGCCTTGTGCAAGCATGGTCGCCATTTCTTTACCATCGCCCCCAAACAGCAGAGCGGCAATATGCTGTCTTTGTGCTTGGCTTTTCATCTTACTCATCTTGTCGGTAATTTCTTCTAACAAGACAGAAGTGGATTTGAGTTTTCCAGAAGTGTTTTTGACAGAAATGCCAAGTGCTTCAAAGCCCATCATGCCTCTTTTTTGTCCGGCATATGCTTGTGCTGAACGCCTATTTAAAACCGCTAAGGATTGTTGAAAAAGTTCGGCAGAAGTGCCTGAATTATCGGCTGCATCACCCCATAATTGAAGTGATGCAACACTCATATTTAAATGGTGTGATGCGTGATAAAGACTATCTCCCAGATGCATGGTTTTCATGGTGAGGGCGGCTACACTTGCCACAAGACCACCACCAGCAAGCCCTAAGACACCGGTAAAGACTGAAGCACGACTTGCCGCTGTGCTAAGAGCACTTTGAACGCCATGAAGGCTTTTTGTCATGTTTTTGACAGCAGCAGAAAAGCGCACAATACCCAAACTATGTGAGAGTGTTTTTGACAATGTATCGAATTTTTTTTGAAGATGTTTGAGAGGTGCGGTGAGTTTGTCTTCAAGAGACAATTTTACCTTTGCATCAGCAACTTTTTCACTCATTTTATCTTATACCTTTCTGCTGCTTGATTTCGCCAGAATATGAGTTCTTGCGGTTCCATTTCCATCATCTTTGAAAGGGACCAATGGAACACAATGGTAATATCGGCTATGAGTTTAGCGGCGGTTTCCCAGTCGAGGTATCCCGCCGCTTGATAAAAGACTCCAAAATCTCTCCAATGCTCGACAAGTCATTAATATCGAGTTCTCCAACCGCTTCATGTGCCCATCCAGAAAG
>NZ_JBHIOI010000151.1:0-1254 GCF_042195415.1 Bartonella sp. CE47NXGY
TTTATCAAGCTGACCTTTGTTAACAGCTTCATTATCCTTTGTTGCTTCACCAACACCTGAAAGTGTCCGATCCGTACCAGTCTTGTTGGCTATGTTGATTTCACTGCCTTCTACTTCTTTACCAATAGTGATAAGATTGGTTGCTTGATCTTTCTTAACAAGGCTATCACCTTTCACATTGGTAATCTCATTATTAATTTCTTTGCTAATCTCATTTCTAATATTTATGAAAGAATTACCAACTCCAGCCAAAGCATCCGCCACATTGCCATAGTCTATCTCTTCAGATTTACCATCATCCTTAACTGTCTTAACCTTAAAACTTGGAGCAGTCCATTGTCCTTGCTCATCATAACCTGCACCTCCACCAAAATAGGTTGCAAGTTGTTCGTTCAGCGAATAAAGCTGACCACCCGTGATAGCATCCGTTGAATTAGCGCTAATCTCACCATTTGCAAGGAACGTAATTCTACTGTTTTCTTGTGTCCTGACAGCTTTGCCTTTTTCTTCTTGCTTCTTCTCATGACGTGCTACAAAGGCATTGGCTTCATCATTCCATAACAAAGCATCACCTTTAACTTGCTGAGTAATATTCGTTATGTTTTTAGTAAGTTCGCTAAACTTATTTGTTACATTATCATTGACATTCTTGATATTGCTATCAAGCTGGCTTTTGTTAACAGCGTCATTATTGTTCTTTGCTTCCCCAACACCAGAAATTATCCGATCCGCACCGCTTTCATTTGCAATATTGATTTCTGCGCCACCTACTTTTGCACCAATAGTGAGACGACTCGTTGTCTTATCTTGCTGAACAAAGCTTTCGCTTTCCACTTTGGTAATCACATTATTAACCTGTTCAGTCAATTTATTCTGAACATTCGTGATAGAACTTCCAACACCTGTAAGTGCATCTGCTACATTCTGATAATTCTTGTCAAAAGAAGTACCATCCTCACCAAACTGCTTGATCTTGAAATCCGGTGCTTTCCATTTGCCCTCTTTATCATATCCAGCACCACCACCAAAATAGGTTGCAAGTTGTTCGTTCAGCGAATAAAGCTGACTACCCGTTACGGCATCTGTTGATTTAGCGCTAATCTCACCATTTGCTAGAAACGTAATTCTACTGTTTTCTTGTGTCCTGACAGCTTTGCCTTTTTCTTCTTTACTCTTTTCATGACGCGCTACAAAGGCATCGGCTTCCTTGCTCCATAACAAAGAATCCTGTGCTACTCCTTCAGAAACCTCTTT
>NZ_JBHIOI010000152.1:0-1220 GCF_042195415.1 Bartonella sp. CE47NXGY
GTGCAAAAGGGCACAATCCGAAAGATGATAACGAAGCAGATGCTTTAGCAATTTTATATTTAGTTAAAGAAAGGGAAATCACTAATGTCAAATAAAAACCAATGGATAAAAATTAATGTAGAAAAATGGCTTCTTGATCTCGCTGATTTGCCTCCTACTGAAGGCAATATTTACATGAGGTTGCGATTAAAAATGTTACACACTGGGAAGCCTATTACGAACAATTTACGAGCCTTGTCCTCATTAGCTTGCTGTTCAATTGACGAGCTTGATGATGCGCTAGATCTCTTAGCTGAAACTGGACACATCTTTCTTTTTGATGACAACCACATCTGGAGTCCAGATGTTGAAGAAGAGCTGAAGAACAACAATCAACAATCAGAAGCCGCATGGCATAAGCGCAGGAAGGACAAAGAGAATGTCCAGTAAATTACCGTGGACGAGGCTTAATACAGACCAATGGATAATAGATGTTTCTTGTATGAAACCGATGGAAAAAGCTGTTTATCTTACTCTTAGTTTGTTTATGCGTAGAACACAAGAGCCGCTTGATGAAGCTACTTTTCTATTATCACGTTATGTTGGTTGCTCAGAGAAAGCATTTAGTAAAGCACTCAATGCTTTACTCTGTACTAAAAAAATCATTCGTTTAGACGATGGTCGTTTATGGAGTTTAGAAGTTGAAGAAGAACTCAACAGCCTTAGTGAAGAAGAGCTAGATAATTTCACTTGCAATAATATGGAGGTAAGGCATGTCTAATGGTATGCCGTGGATAAGATTTCATTTGTATGATTGGATTAGTGGTACAGATGGGATGACATTGGAACAACGGGGCGTTTATATAACACTTCTTGTTCGCATGTACGATAAAAAAGCACCCATTAAAGAAGATTTTGAAACGCTTGCACGTGCTTGCAATTGCTCGCAGAAAAAATTTGCAACTATTGTCGAATACTTAATGAGGAATGATAAACTTGTTGAGATAGATGGTGGGTTGTGGAATACGCGCGTTGAAGAAGAGCTAAAAGATTTTGCTGATAAAAAAGATCATATATCACAAATTCGTAGTGAAGCTGGTAAAAAAGGTGCACAAGCAAAAAACAATACAAAACAACATGTTAATAATTTTGCTGAAGCAAACGACAAGCAAAATGATTTTTTTGCTGAAGCAAAAGATAAGCAAAATGATTTTTTTGCTGAAGCAAAAGATAAGCAAAAT
>NZ_JBHIOI010000153.1:0-1210 GCF_042195415.1 Bartonella sp. CE47NXGY
AAACGAATGGCTGCAAAAATGCTTTCTTGGATTTGTTGAACATACTCATCGGCTATGTCATCAATCTCATCTTGAATGACCGACACTAAGTGCGAAAGTGTTCTCTTATGACGATAAACATCTCGCTTTACAGGTATCGGTCCTCCGGTCTTAACCCGAATATAATGACGTGTCATCAAAATACCTTTCAGTAAAAATTATTACTATTGATATTATATATTTTGTGTATTATAGTACTCAAATGGTGTTCATCCATAAAACGATAGAATTTGATACTTGGCTTAAGAAACTTAAAGATAAAAGCGTTAAGGCTATTATTCTTCAACGTATTGTCCGCTTAAAACAGGGTCTTTTCGGTGATGTTAAATTCTTTAATGGCATAGGTGAATTACGTATCCATTATGGTGCTGGTTACCGAATTTATTTTACAAAAAAAGGTTCTGATTTTATCCTTTTGTTATGTGGTGGAGATAAATCAACGCAGAAAAAAGATATTGAACAAGCATTAAAGTTAAAAGAGGAGTACAGTGATGAAAATAACCCCATTTAAACCAGAAGAATATCTTGAAGACATTGAAGTACAACAAGCATTTCTTAATGAAGCCTTTAAAACCGGTGATGCCTCTCATATAGCGGATGCCCTTGGTATTGTTGCTAGAGCACAAAATATGCGTGCCTTAGCAAAAGAAACCAATCGAGAACGCAGTGGATTATACCGCTCTTTAAGCAAAACAGGTGACCCTAAACTTTCTACCTTAGTCGCTGTCTTATCTGCCCTTAATTTACAACTCTCGGTACAATCTGTTAATTCATAAACTGAGGGGAAGCTAATAGATCTCTCCCCTCAATTTTAGTGATTGGTTACGAATTCAACGACTATACTTGCTTGACCAGCTTGTACTGTCTTATCAGCTTTAGCATAGAGAGTAAGTTCTTCATCATAAGGGACAAATTCCTTCTGATTAGTGGGCTTAACCTCTTTTACTGCCTGTTGTTTGATTTCCGCTTCACCAAACTCAGTCCCTCCAGCAGTGCACCCTATTTTGACCTTTGTGTCCGAAAATGCTGTCTTAACAAACACTTTAATCGAAGTAATCAAAGCACCACGAGGTAGCGTGCCTATTCTCATAGCGTTTTCTTTATCTTCATAGCTAAAATTAAGCCGCAAAAAGCTTACCTGCTGGGTATGAAGATTTCTCCCTTGCAAGGG
>NZ_JBHIOI010000154.1:0-1209 GCF_042195415.1 Bartonella sp. CE47NXGY
GTTGTGGCACTTTGAACTAGCCCAACCATGGAATGCGAAGAACTAATCAACGCCATTAACCACCCTGCTCCAACAGCTTGTATCAGCCCCCCTAAATTAGAAATAAGAGTAGATGACCATAAATTTCGAAATACCGAATTACGAAAAAGTTTTAATGTTGAAATGCTCTGCATCTTTTCCCTCCAACGCTATTTATCACTTTTGTTACCACTCACACACACTCATAATCTTTGTATCAAAAGGATGCATAATTGTTTAAAACACTTCTCATAAAACTCTATTTAAATCAATATTTCAAAACAAAAGCTTTTATTTAAAGAAAGACTTCAAAATGCTGTCAAGGACTAGTATTTTAACCTTCTTTCCTATATAAGAACGAAAATAGGTAAGAGTCTTCGACTTTTCCTGTTTTCTCACAGACCCTTGCTGAACGACATCTCGGCTATGGGTGGCTTTATGTTTCTTCGTTTTTGGAAAGGATAATACGATGTCGATTACAGCTGAACGTAAAAAAGCTCTTGTCGCAGAATACGCAAACAAAGTTGGTGATACAGGATCACCAGAAGTGCAAATTGCTGTACTTTCTGAACGTATTTCTAATTTAACAAACCACTTTAAATCTCACAAAAAAGATAATCATTCTCGTCGTGGTCTTTTGAAGATGGTATCTCAACGTCGGCGTCTTCTTGATTATCTTAAAGGAGTTGACCAAAATCGTTATCAGACACTTATAAAGAAGTTAGGTTTGCGTCGCTAAAAGAAAAATGGAAGTGATATTTAAAAAACACCCATTTTTTCAACGTGTTGCTTTTAATTAAAAATTTTAAAAACTGATAAGTTATTATGGGATAGAACTGCTCATCGTTTCGCATTTAATACGATTTACTTCTCTCTTCGTCGTAACAAAGGAAGTAATTTGTTGTTCACCCCAGAATTTGCAAATATGCTATGCACAACCAGAATGTAAGCAATCAAAGATTTAAACACTGGTCATTAAGGATAAAAAATGTTCAAAACGCACAAGATAGAAATTGAATGGGCTGGGCGTCCTCTCACCCTTGAGACAGGGAAAATAGCGCGTCAAGCTGATGGTGCAGTGATTGCTACCTATGGAGAAACTATTGTCTTAGCAACCGTTGTATCGGCCAAAATCCCAAAACCAGACCAGGACTTTTTTCCACTCACCGTTAATTATCAAGAAAAATCCTA
>NZ_JBHIOI010000155.1:0-1194 GCF_042195415.1 Bartonella sp. CE47NXGY
ATAAAAGCCGTATCAATTCATTTTGATGCGGTTTTTATGTATTAAGGCTTGCATTTTTACACGTTTTGTGTAATATACTTTAACATTTAAAATGTATAAGTTTCCAGTTGCAAACAAAAGCCGTGTCTTAAAGGACGCGGCTTTTTTGCTATAAAGCAGCCCCCCGCCCCGTTATTTTATTTACGCTGCTTTGTTTGTGCTTTGTTCACTACCATCAGTATCATCACAAATCTTTTGCTTGCCATTAATTACAGCGTTGCCAGAGATTTTTACACCCTCTTCAATAATAGACCTATTAGAAACACACGCATCATCATAAATTTCTGCTTTTTCATAAATACGAGCATTCTCATAAACACGGGCATTGCCATAAATCTTGACATTTTTGTAGACAAGCGCTTTACCATAAACCCTAGCATGATCAAAAATATGAGAACCTTCGTATACGCAAGAAGACCCTGATACTTTTGCATTGCCATAAACAAAGCCCTTCACATAAGCACTATGCCAAACCTTGGCATTGTCATAAATTTTTGCCTCTATACTAATAAAAGCTTTTCCATAAACCACGGCATTATCACAAACTTGACCACAAACCTTAGCATGATCATAAACCTTGGCATTGCCATTAACCACACACTTGCCATAAACCCACCCCTTGCCACGAAACCACATGGTACCACTAATACTAGCATTATCAAAAATCTTAGCATTGCCATAAACATGGGTATCACGACCATAAACCTTGGCTTTATCACTCACTACAACGTTACCATAAACTTTAGCATTTTGAGCAATAACGGCTTCATTACGTATTTTAGCATTTTCACTAACGACAGCATCATATGCTGCAATAGCATCATCATACACCCAGCAATTCCCATCATGAGAGAGGTTATCTTCCTTCTCAATAAAACCACCAAGGTCACCAGCCTTGACATCATCGAAATCCCTTAATGCGCGTATGCGATAAAAGTATCTAGGTTGACGGGTTTCTGCATCGTAAACTTTTTTTATTTCGTCTATAATTTCATATTTTTTAGATACAGTTTTAGTGGTCATAGGTAGCTCCCTAATCTAATATTCAAACAAATTTTTAAATGAAATGGTTATAAGCAGGCGCCCCCGCCGCGCCCGCGCCGTTATTTAAGCTGTTTTCCTATGAGGACGACACATAACAAAGCAAATTTCACC
>NZ_JBHIOI010000156.1:0-1184 GCF_042195415.1 Bartonella sp. CE47NXGY
ATGTCTTGTAAAAACGTTCTTTTTACATTTACGAGCGTTAGGTTTCAAAAGCAGCTTTTCATAAGATAAATAAACAATTATGGTTTTTTGTTACCATTTTTATCAAGTCAATTTTATTAATAATAGTTATTAAAAAATCACAAAATTAGAATAACCACTTGAAAATATACCCATATGGGTATATTAATAATCATGAGTAAAATAAAACGTATCATATGGCTTGGTTCTTCACTCAAAGATATAAAAAGTCTTCCTGATCTTATTCAACAAAGGATTGGTTATGCTCTTTATCTTGCTCAGATAGGAGATAGAGGAGAAAATGTTAAGGTTCTCAAGGGGTTTGGATCTGCCAATGTTCTAGAAATTATTGAACGCGATATTCAAGGAACTTATCGCGCTGTTTATACGATACAATATAAAAAATCTCTTTATGTGTTGCATTGTTTTCAGAAAAAATCGACCCGTGGCATTGCAACACCAAAACCAGACATTAATCTGATTAAAGAACGTCTCAAGTTAGCAGAACAATTAGAAGGGAATTAAAATGATCAATGTTTTTCACGGTAGTTCCAATGTTTATGCGGATCTTGGCTTTTCAGATTCCAGAGAGATGCTTATCAAAGCGCAACTTGCTCATAAGATTAGTCAAATTCTGAAAGAAAAGAACTTAACACAAAAACAGGCTAGTCAACTTTTGAAAATGACTCAACCAAAACTGTCTAAACTCTTAAGTGGAGAATTTCGAGGAATTAGTGAAATGAAAATGCTTGAGTGTTTGGCAAAATTGGGAAACGATATAAAGATTATTGTTAATCCGAAAGAAGTTAAAACGCTTGAAGGACATTTTGAAGTTGTTTTTTCTTCTTAAACTTCTTTATGATTAGCTTTTTTGGATCTATTCATGCATGGCAATCTTATATAAAAAATAGTCAAATGAATCACGTATAAAAGTGTGGATTCTTGAGTGGATTCATATAAAATAATTACAAACAAACTATTGACTTTATTGTATTTTTGTTTATAATGTCCTTCAACAAGCGTGACCGTCCGACGACCGTTTTCAACATCAATGCTCCCCTCATCGCTGTAATAATCAAGATCATTATAGTGAACACCTTCATGAGAGCTCCCATCCCTTGCCCAATCTGCACTCAGCTCTGTCCAATGAGATTTGGGAAACATCT
>NZ_JBHIOI010000157.1:0-1176 GCF_042195415.1 Bartonella sp. CE47NXGY
CGTGCAAAATACGAACTTTACAAGAATATCTTGAAAGACCCCGATTGTGCAACGGCAGCTTACAATGACTTTAACGAACAGTTGCATGAATTGCGTGCAGAGACGTCTCAACGTCATAACGTGACCAGAATAATACCAACGGATTTTTAAGATGGTTGATTTTCCTATAGCCGATTACAGACCAGATGTTGCGGTCGTCAACGGTAGCTTTACGGATACGCTTGTGAATGTTTTACCGGCTGATGGCTGTTACATTCCGATGCCTAGTGCAATGGTTGTGTCTCATGCTTTGGAAGAAAAGCCTTTGGGGTGCATAGCGTTTAGAAGTGGCAATGGTGTTAAGATAATCGTAGGAGGCAAGCAAAAGCTTTACAGTTATGATAGTCAAACCAAGGGTTGGAAAGACATAAGCCAAAGTGGTGTGACCTATCAAGCAAATGAAGAGAATAAATGGTCGTTTGCTCTTTTTAAAAACATGGTTATTGCGGTGAATAAAAATGATAAGCCGCAAGTTTTCAAGGTCCTTAGTTCTGAACGGTTTGAAGATTTAGAAGGAAATCCACCGAAAGCAGGATTGATCAAAGTTTGGGGACCTTTTGTTTGTTTGATGCAATTGACAGATAATCCCAATCGCATTCATTGGTCAGGTTTGAACGATGTAACTTTATGGGAAATAGGTAAAAAAAAATGTGATCATATAGATTTTCCAGATGGAGAATATGTGCAAGGGGCGACGGAATCCACCAATCCCCTTATTTTTATGCGTTCTGCTATTTACGCTGGTTTATTTACTCCAGGGGCTGAACTTGTATACAGTTTTCAAAAGATCCAAGACAAGCGCGGAGCGCGCAGTGCAGCCTCTATAGCATGTCGAGGGAGTGATGCTTTTTTTGCGAGTGATGGTGGTTTTTATCAGATGAGTTTGGATGGTCAACTTTTGCCGATAGGCTTTGAGAAAGTTGATAGAACAGTTTTTAAAACCTTTGATAAGTTTGCTCTTGATGAGATGCAAGGGGTTATAGACCCCGTTGATAACCGGATTTACTGGTCCTTAAAAAGAGGTAATAACGAGCAAACGACCTTTGTCTATGATTGGGGCTTGCAGAAATGGTCGACGCTACAGGGAAAACCTTTCACGTTGTTTCCAGTATTTACGACAGGGTATACTTTAGAACA
>NZ_JBHIOI010000158.1:0-1156 GCF_042195415.1 Bartonella sp. CE47NXGY
TGTAAGTGAAGTTGTAATGACACTCGAAGCAGATGTTCAATCACGTGACAAGGAAATTAAAGAACTTAAACAAAAGACTGAAGAACTAAAACAAAGTATAGATGCGTACCGAGAAGACTTTAAACGGAAAAGTGAAAAGATACAGGCACTAAAAGCAGATGTTGCATCACGCGACGAGCAAGTTGAAAGACTAACACAAGAGCTTAAACAGCGTGATGAAGTAGTAAAAGCGCCGCCTCATAAGAATAAGAAGAGTAAGAAGAAAAGTAAGTGAGAAGATAGAGGTGGAAGATATGATACTTAAAAAGAAGTATGAATCTACTGATGAAACAATCGAAGTTAATGGAGTTACGCTTCACCGTATACGTGCTTTAAGAAATTTTAGAGATGTGTACGCAGGTGACTTAGGTGGCTTTATTGAAAATGAAAGCAATTTAAGTCATGAGGGAGACTGTTGGGTTGGGGACGATGCAAAGGTTTATGGTAGTGCTAGGGTTTACGGTCGAGCCAAGGTTTTTGGTAATGCCAACGTTTATGATAACGCTCATGTTTATGGCAATGCCATTGTTTATTTTGATGCTAAAGTTTTTGGTAATGCACATGTATACGGTACAGCAATAATTTGTGAAAATGCCCGTGTGTGTGGTGATGCATGGATTGATACAGGTTTTATTAGTGGTTGTGATTTAGTTAATAGTAGTAAAAAGAAATACGAACTTACAGACGATACAGTTGATCTCGGTCCTTTCAAGTTACACCGAATACGAGCATTGAGAAGCTTTGGCAAAGTAAAGAAAGGTGATTTAGGTGGCTGGGTAGAGAGTGAAGAGAACCTCAGTCACGAAGGTAATTGTTGGATTAGTGGTTTAGGGGCTGTTTTTGGTGGCGGCAGATTACGTGGTGATCACCTAGTTCCAAACTTTAATTACATTTCCAATACGACTTATAAATTGTCTATGTTAACACCACAACAATACATGGCATCTCTACCTTGGCACCGTAGAATATGGGAGCGACTCCGTTATTATTGGGAGTGCGGAATATGGCTTTAGAGCTTCATAAACGTGATGAATAATACAATTCTTTGTTTTGATCTAGGTACCAAAACGGGGTGGGCGATACGTGGTGCAAGTGGTGACATGTTCAGTGGTACCGT
>NZ_JBHIOI010000159.1:0-1137 GCF_042195415.1 Bartonella sp. CE47NXGY
TTATCAAAATGAGTCTTACTAATATACATTTTCATACAGCTATAGGCTGTTCAAGAAAATAGCAACATAAAAATATAACTTTTTAGCAATATGGATTCTACTGTGATCTTTTTTCAACAAAATATAGAAAATCTTCTATAAAACCTCACAGTTTATAGCCTCATCAAATATTATGCTTATCTCTAGATAAATACTGTGTATCTACAAAAAAATATTCACCCTCATTTAATAAAATAAGAATAAATGTTGTTAAAAGAATCCCTTGCTATCATCAACGCAGCTTTAATCTTAAGCCAACATCTCTTCTCTAATCTCCGCAGAACTCGTTGCGGATATATTAGAGCAAATGAAGCCATCCTCTGATATATAACCAGCACCAAGAGCAAATGCGAATTGTCCACGCCATGCGCCCGCTATCAAATGAAACAATCAACTTTCCTAGTGTATCGTTATAACGCAAACCTACCACTGCCAAACCAACAGCCGCTACTTGTCTTGCTTCTTTCCGAACATCTTCAATAACATAACTAAACATTTCAAATTTCATATCGGTGGAGGATTTCGATTCGTTAACACCATTACTCATCGCATTATCCTTGGATTCAGAAAAATATTTATCTACATATTTTTTCGTATCATCAAAAACTTTCTTAATCCGCTGCTTACTGTCATGTAACAACCAACTAGCCCCCTCCACGACTTCTGTCAAATTTGCGTAAAACACACCACTCTTCAGACATTTTCTCTTTTTTTATTTTCAACATTAATGCTGGCATTGTTATTTATGGGAGTCGTTCTTTTAATCGTGTAACTCTTTTCGCCCCTGTCTTGTATAGACAGGAGCGTTTTTGAAAATAATCGTAGTGAATTTTATTAATTTAGAGTTAAGCTTAATCCTACACCTACACCCCAGCGCCCTCCGGCACTTGTCACAGATAGACTAGAGCGAATATTTCCATCTTCAGATGTATAACCAGCACCAAGAGCAAATGCGGACTGATTAAGCCATATACCACTACCAAGTGCAACACTTAACTTTCCTGGTGCATCATTGTAACGCAAGTTGGACACCGCTAGACCAATAGCAGCAGCTTGTCTTGCTTCTTTCCGAACATCCTGAATAGCATAATTCAATGT
>NZ_JBHIOI010000160.1:0-1135 GCF_042195415.1 Bartonella sp. CE47NXGY
GTTTGTACGACAAGTCTTCTGATTTCATTGATCTGTTGTGGAAAAGCCTTTTTAATAGGCGGGTTTCCATCTGTATCGTCTTCTTTACTTGCTAAATTAAGAAGCATGCCTAATAGGTATCTTCGTGCGTAGGTAAGTGTGGAACCAAGTGATTGTATGCTATTTTTAGAGCCTGTACTGTCAATTGGAAATGTTCCTTCTGTTGAGATTTGATTGTCTGAAGGATGAGACAGAGTTATTTCTATGGTAACGTTTTTTTCTGTTTGATTTTTAATACGATAAAACAAAGCAAATTTGTATGTTGCAAGCCCTTTCTTTACAGCATCAATGTACTGATCAAGTGTAGCGTATTTGCTGTTTGTATGGTTATTAATGGCGTTTTGTTCGATATTTTTATATGCCATTTGCACAGCCGAAAGATCACGGACAAAATTTTGGCGCTCTTGTCGTTTTATCTCTTGTTCTCTTAAATCAAGAAGACGCTCTAAGCGATCCATATCGACGTCACTGTCTAAGGCTTTATTTAAAATACGTTCCATGACAGTTTGTTCGACGGCTACATGATGTGTTTCTTCAATTTCTATTAGGTTAGTGTTTTGTTCACTCATCTTGATTTCCTACATTGCGCGCAATTCACCCGTGGCGTGAATCACGCTGGTGTTAAAAGTTGGTTTGTGTTGCTAGAAAGGAATGTCGTCTTTTGTTGAAGAGTCGCCGTTCTGGGCGGTCATAGTTTGTTTACAATCTTCTGAATTATCATAAATTTTTACATTGCCATAAATTCTTGAATCGGCATAAATAATCACATTTCCATAAATTTGTGTGTGTCCAAAAATATGTCCATCATATATTTTGACGTTATTATAAATTTTTGCATTGCCAAAAATCTCGGCACAATCACCAATTTGTGCTTTATCATAAACCTTAGCACTATCGTAAATCTTGGCACAACAATACGCCTTGGCATCATTATAAATCCAGCAATCGTCTTTTTGACTTAAATTGTCTTCATACTCTACAAAGCCCCCAAGGTCCCCAGCCTTAACATCACCAAAATCTTTTAATGCACGTATGCGGTAAAGCGTAAGGTATCCATCAAACTGAATTGTTTCATCAGTAAGTTCGTATTTTTTCA
>NZ_JBHIOI010000161.1:0-1131 GCF_042195415.1 Bartonella sp. CE47NXGY
ACTGGAAATAATGGCGCCTACCAGACTTCCTAAAAAGCCCCACCACCCCATATTGGAGGCTGTTTTTGTGGCTTTAGTTGCAGTGTTTTTTGCTCCCTTGATCGTATCCTCAAGATTGTCTGAGAGTGTTTCTGCCCGTTCTTCAAGGACTTTGATGGCTTTTTCGGTTTTTTCCTCTGCGCTTTGATAGAGTTGAACAGCATGGTTGGCTGCTGTTTGTGCATCCGAACGGGACATGCCATCTTTTATGAGCGCGTTGATGATATCACTTCGATCAAATTTTGTCGTGAGATCTTCTACACGATCAGACAGGCGCTCACCAAGATTTTTTAAAGTGGTGCGATAGTAAGAAGGATCATTTTTGAAAGCTGTTATCGCAGAACCAATATCATTGAGTGCAGCTTGATAGGTTTGTTTTAAGCGATCAGGGTTGAGAGCAGGAATGTCGCTTTTATTGAGAAGGGTGCGCAATTCACTCCTAAGTTGGTCAAAATTGATATCATTGTCACTATTTTTTGCAAAAAACTGTTCAAGACTTTCGCTGTTTAAGTTTGCAAGTATAGGGGAAATATTGTTTTTTAGGCTGTCTACGGTTTGTTGGACCATGGAGCTGTTTTCTAGAGCCGTTTTAGCTCCTATCTTTGCTGTACTAGAAACCACGTGGATGGCTTGGAGGGTCATCAGCAATGTTATGAGAGCCCAAGTGAGAAAGCCATGAAGAATCCCTGAGGTTTCAGCAAAACGTCCAGCGACAAAGCCTCCCAAGGCTAGGCTAATCAGTGTAACGATAACAGAACCCACGCCAAAGGAGAGGAAAGAGCCTTCAAATGGGGTTGAAGAAGTGAAATCCATTTGGCTTAAGCCTAAAGCTGCAACCAGAAAAGAGAGGCAGATTGAGGTGGCAAGAGCCGTCACCAGTCCCGCAAAGATTGCGGACCATGAAATGGGTGTGTGAAAGAGTGAATACTTTTCTTCTAGAGATGTTTCTCCTAGAAAATTCGTCTCAAATGGTGTGTTTTCAGGAATGCGAGTTTCCATGTTTTATCTCCTTGAATATGCTGGAGATACAATGCCTTTTTGCAAATTATGTTCCAAAAGTGAATAGATATGCGCCAAAAAGGAATAGGAAAA
>NZ_JBHIOI010000162.1:0-1124 GCF_042195415.1 Bartonella sp. CE47NXGY
AGGGTGATATCTCCTGCTCCATAAACACTTTCAGCAACAATCGCACCTTGACTGCTCTGGAGATCAACATCCCCTTGGGTGCCAAGAACAACAACACCAGCAGCACCCGTTGCCGCCAGATCAACCCCACCGGCTAAAAAATGAGCTTGTATATCACCACCGGCATGCGCCTTGAGATTCCCTTGCGCTAAAACAATCCCCTCAAGCTTCAAGTCTCCGCCCGATTCAAGAGCCATATCAGCACCTGACCCTAGCCCTGAAACTTGAAGTGTCTGGCGCGAAGAAAGCTCCATATTGCCCCCAGAGGTTGCTTTACCGGCAATCGATAAAAGCCCATCCTGCGCCTCTATCTTCAAATGACCCTCAGCGCCAACCGTTTCTAACGTCACATCCTTATGGGCGGCAATATCAATATGCTTTTTCGAGGTGATGTGCTTTGCCAATACGCTCTGGCTTTTCGATTTGAGGACAACACCCCCATGACCAAAAACATTCTTCAACGAGATTTTCCCATCAGCAGAAAGATGCAACTGCCCCGCATTGGCGGCCATATCATGGCGCATGCGAACCCCAACACCTTTTTCTGTTGCCACAAGTTTTATTCTGTCCGCCTGTAGAGCCCCCAAAGCAGAACCATCTATCGCATATTCCGGTTTACCGGTAATATCGGTCAGTTCTTTCATTTCCCGTGAAGCATAATCAAAGTGACCTGTCCCTGCTGTCACACCAATCTCCTTGCCCGCAACAGCTCCTTCAAAATGCACTGTGCGTGAGACAATATCGACAATATCAACCGCCCCCTTGCCAGAGAAAAAATTGGCTCCCTTAGCGCCAAAGGTAATATCCCCACCTCGCACCTCAAAGCCTTTCAAAAAACCGCTCGCATCAATTTCGGGAACACCTGTGGTTAAGGTCGCATGGGGCGTATTGATAAAGCCACAACCATCACAGCTTATCCCATTGGGATTGGCTATAATCACATCGGCGGGGCTCCCAAAAACCTCTCCTGGACCATGAAGCGCACTGCGCTTGCTGCTGGTCACTTCATTTAAAATCACTTTCGCCGAACCCGTGAGGCGCAAATGCGGATTGCCCGGCATAATGCCCCCCAACTGCGATTGCCC
>NZ_JBHIOI010000163.1:0-1117 GCF_042195415.1 Bartonella sp. CE47NXGY
ATCTCTCTTGCTAAATTAGAACTGATGACGTTGACATCTTGCCTCTCTAAATAAATTGGTAACCAACCAACACAAGAGATATACTTATTTGTCCCGCAACCAACGAGAAAGATCAGAACGCACATCAGCATCACTTTTTTGATTAACTTCACTTTCCACCTCCAGACGTGTTTTGGCTGCTTTTAAAGCTTTTTCTGTTTGCTTTTGTTGCTCTGCTTTTTTCCCAAGAGTAAAAGCTCTTGCTAATGCAATAAAAAAAGCGACTAAAGCCGCGCCTGTTATCATCAGATTTCTTTTCATCCATAAGATCATAGACGATGCTCCTGAAAGCGTTTAGCAACAAAGAAAATACCAGCACATGCGGCTAAAATCATAATGGTGGCCAAAGCCCATTGGATTGGTCCATTTCCTGCTAATAAGCCTCCAAGCCCAGAAAAAGAACCAATAATCGGTGCAAGGGCTTCGGCTTTGAAAAGCCCTGTTGGTGCTTGCGTTTCTACTGTTTGATAATTGGAGGAAACATAAGCCCCTTTTGCCCATAAGCCTGTTTCTGCCGCACGCCGGTGTGCGAGACCTTCAAGACGCTTCCCGCCTGCTTTGGTCCATTTCTGTAGCTCGGCAGGGACAGCTTCATATTCACCTTGATTGAGCTTTTTTAACAGTGTCGAGTTACAAAAGGCTCCTGTTCCTACATTATAGCAAAACGACACTAACGCCGCGAATTGTTCATCTGTTAATGAAACTGTAACAGCGCGTTCAACGACATTTTCAAATTGTCTTAAATCTTGGCAAAGAAGTTCTTCTGCTTGCTTTTCAGTGATTGTCATGCCTTCGTAAATAAAAGGCTTTCCAGCACTGTTTGTATGTCCATAACCTATTGTCCACACCCCAATGGCATCTTTATAGGCGTTCAAACGCAAACCTTCCCATTGTTTAATAAGTGCTAGTCCTTCTGATGATATTTTTCGCATATGCTTCTCCATAAAAAAAGCTCCGCAAAAAGCAGAGCTGGATTAAAAAATTGATATTTTTCCCATTTAAAAGGATGGCTTGTTAAAACCTATGTAGCTTGTTCATTGGAACAAAAGAATGTATTTGACATTATCTATTATGTAGC
>NZ_JBHIOI010000164.1:0-1106 GCF_042195415.1 Bartonella sp. CE47NXGY
ATGTATTAACCATTGACGGGCTAAACAGTTTTGTTTAGAGGTTTTTCCATAGAAATGTGGGGGAGAGATCTTCAGCAGTTAAAATAAAGTGGTTTTTGTAAAATAAAGCAGTTTTTGGGTGTCACTTTTCTTTGGTTACAGAGGCATGTGCTTTTGTTAAAAGCGTTATAGGGCAGTGGCTGTTTTGAGTGGACTTGTTAGAGGTTCCATGAAGTTCTTTTAAAGAGTGCTTCATGAATAATGCAAAGCGGGGGCAGTCTGTATTGTTTTGTGTATTTTTACGCCAAAGTTCTCTTTTGAGAATTTTTCGTGCCATTGTTGTTTTCTTTGGCTTGTTTGCAGGTGTAAGTGTTTATGCGCGCTCCTCAGCTATTTTTCATTCCCCAACAGATAATTTTTCTCGTAGGTATTCAGAAAAGCAGCAATTAGAAAGAATTGAGAAATTACAGTCTTTAACGCCTAAAAGGATCAAGACGCCTTCAGAGCAAAATCCAGAAATGCTTTTGGGTGGGAAGCAATGTTTTCCCATTCATGCTGTTGTTGTTGAGGGAGTGCACCATGTCAAAAAGCGCTCTATATCAGCCGTAACAGAGCCTTATGTTGGAAGATGTATTGGGCTTTCTGATATCCAAATATTGATCAAGAAGTTAACCAAAGTTTATTTGGATCAAGGCTATGTAACGGCGCGTTTTTATATTCCTGATCAAGATATCAAAAACAGCAAGACGCTCAAATTTGTTGTCGTTGAGGGCAAGCTTTCAGATATTTACTATAATGGTTCACCGGCGTCTCGTTATAATAATGTTGTATGGAGTGCTTTTCCTGGGCTTCAAGGTCATGTTCTGAACATGCGCGATATTGAACAGGGGCTTGATCAGATCAACCGTTTGAGTTCAGCGCACGCTCAAAGCGAACTTCTTCCAGGGCGTGAAGAAGGCAGCACCATTGTCAATATTAACAATCATCCCGATAAAACTTTCAAGGTTACTGTTTCTCATGACAATATGGGACAAGCCTCTACGGGTTATGCGCGTTATAGTGCGGGCTTGAGGGTAGAAAATATTTTAGGGATGAATGATGCGTGGGATTTTAACTATCAACGCAGT
>NZ_JBHIOI010000165.1:0-1086 GCF_042195415.1 Bartonella sp. CE47NXGY
TTTCATCAGAATTTATAAACACTGGTTTATTCACAAATGCCTCCATATCAAAATATTTAAATACATTTTGAAAAAAACGCCTTGACATAGGTTTTTTTTTTCGGGGTATGGTGTCTTTATATACGCATTATGCATACTGGTCAACAAAAAAATATGCATTATGTGTATTTTTTATGTAACAAGATAAAAATCCTTTATAGGGGATTTTCATTAATTGACATTTCTCTGAAGGAGAGAGGAATAAGTTATGAAAAAAACAAAAAGTGATACGGAATTAGATAATGAAATAATGCAACTAATTTCTACATTTAGTTATGAAAGACAAAAAGCTTTCATTTTTTTTCTTCATTATTCAAGCGGCTTAGAAGGTGAAGAATTGTTTCTTTATCTGTCTGACTTGTTTTCTTTAGCAGATCAATGATTTGTTCTTCAATAGGCTGTTCTACCGTAGATATTGGAAAGGAGGGACCTTCTCCTTCTCCAGTTAATAACCATCCCTCACTAATTCTAAATGCTTTGGCGTATTTTTTAGATGCGCGTGATATTCCTCTAAGACCTTGTTCATGTTGTATATAGCTAGAATAGTTCCATCCAAAATATCTAGCTGCTTCTTTAGCACTTCTAAAACCACGTACCAGACGCGCTTTCATCAATCTAGAGGATTGCTCTGTTATTTTATCAAGCATGTTTATCTCCTATATTACTCATATTGCATAAAATTGGTATGCATTTCGACTTGACATTAAAATACTCGTAATGCATATTTTCTTCATGAATAAGATAGAAGCAAAAGAACTAAGAAAACGCCTTAATCTTACGCTGCACGAAATGGCGGCGTTATTAGGCGTCAACAAATCAACGGTATGGCGTTGGGAAAAATATGGTGTTCCTTCAAGAGGAGCAGTGGCTTATCTTTTAAAATCTTTATGCGATCAAGAGCAACACCCCCCAATGTCGAAAATTTGCAAGAGCTGCGGTGTTGATCACACCGGAGAAACTTTACAGCATTAAGGAGATAAAGATGAGTTCGAATGAAATTTTATGGATAGCAGTGGTTTCAGTTTTGCTCTTAAGCGGAGTGATGTT
>NZ_JBHIOI010000166.1:0-1084 GCF_042195415.1 Bartonella sp. CE47NXGY
ACACGTGCAGCCAATGCTGGTGCGACAGTTTCGCAAATGAAAGCGCTTTTTGGCTGGACAGAAGATAAAATGGCATCTCTTTATACCAAAACAGCCGATAGAAAACGCCTTGCAATAGAAGCCATTAAAAAACTTCAAAAAGGTTAGAGCAACGGGCGGAAGCTAAAAAACTAAAGCCCCGTCAAAATTATAAACGAAATCACAGCGACGTTTGATGTGCTTCAGAAACCAGAGGAGAAATAGGTGGTTGTGTCTGTTGCATTGTTTGCCATAAATTATAATTTGTTTGCATATCCAGCCAAAATTTCGCTTTACTAAAACCAGCTAGTTCTAATTTCACTGCAAGTTCGGTACTCATAGAGGCATGTCCGTTAATCACTCTTGATAGAGAAGCTCTTGTCATATGGAGATGATTAGCTAACTTTTGTATTGTTATCCCCATTTCGTCTAAGAAAGCTACTTTTAGAACTTCGCCCGGATGTGCGGGGTTATGCATCATTATTTTCGTTCCTTTCATCAATGGTAATCTTGATAATCAACAAGCTCCACATCTGTTCCTATAAAGCGAAAAGTAACACGCCAATTTCCATTCACCCATATAGAATAGTATCCTGTAAGTTCACCTTTAAGAGGATGCATTTTAAAGGCAGGTGCTTTCAACATTTCGGGCGTGGTAGCACTTGTTAAAGCCGTTAAGATAACGCGTAATTTTTTAAGTGATCTGGTCGAATAGCTTTTGTGGAACCTGTTGTATAAAATAATTTTAAGCCCTTATGTCTGAAACTCACAATTGCCATTAGCACCCCTTATCGTATACTATTACTATACGATTTATAAAAATAAGAGTCAAGTAAGATACTGGAAAATCTGATTACATATTTGGATAAAATGATTGAGAATAAGCTATAAAAAAGTTCGGGATAGACATAAAAATAAGTTAATAAAATCAATGGAATTAAAATTCCCTTACCTTTATATAAGTTATTGATTGCATATAAATGTAGCATTCCCACCCCCTCCGCCACAGCACTTTTATGGTGCTATAACTTATTGATTTCATGTGTGTTTTTTCAAGGTGCGGGAT
>NZ_JBHIOI010000167.1:0-1072 GCF_042195415.1 Bartonella sp. CE47NXGY
GTAGCGGGTAACCAGCTATATGCACTAGGGAGCGGTGTTGCGAAGTCTTTAGGTGGTAAAGCTAAGTATGAGAATGGGACTTGGAGTGCGCCTACATTCGCGGTTAAAAAGTTTTCATCTGATGGCAGTGTTACTGCCTCGAGTTATAGCGATGTCGCGTCTGCCTTTGCTGGTGTTGGTGATTCATTCGAGAATGTTAAAGATAAAATCGATCATGTTAAGGATGAAATTACCGAAGAGATTACCAATGAGATTACCACTGCTCAAGCTGACGCCTTGTTGTGGGATAAGTCTAAAGGTGCGTTTGTAGCGACGCATGGTGAAGAGAATGCAAGCAGCAAGATAACATCGCTTTCCAATGGATCTATAACTAAAGGCTCAAGTGATGCTGTAGCGGGTAACCAGCTATATGCCCTAGGGAGCGGTGTTGCGCAGTCCTTAGGTGGTAAAGCTAAGTATGAGAATGGCACATGGACAGCTCCGACTTACGAGATCTCTCATGTTTCTGCAGATGGTGATGTGGTAAAGACGAGCTTCAATGATGTTGGTAGCGCCTTTGCGGGTCTTGATACGAGTGTCAAGAATGTGAACACTCATCTGTCTAATGAGGTTAAAAAGTTTGAGGATAAACTAAGTAATATTACTCAAGCGGTTAATGGTGATGCTTTATTATGGAGCGACGCTGCACATTCCTTTGTAGCGACGCATGGGGACAGTAAAGAGAACAACAAGATTACGTCTCTTAAAAATGGAGATATTAGTGGAACTTCAACGGATGCCGTAGCGGGTAACCAGCTTTATGCTCTAGGTGATAAAGTTGCGCAATCTTTAGGTGGAGGAGCTAAGTATGAGGATGGTAAATGGAGCAAACCTAAGTTCACGGTTAAAACAGTAAAATCTGATGGAACTGAGAGTGAGGAGAGCTATACAGATGTGGCTTCAGCGTTTGCCGGTGTAGGAACTTCTTTCACGGATTTACATAAAGAGATTACCAATGAGATTAATAAAGTTGTAGGAGATAGTCTTGTTAAGCAGGATGATGCTACGAAGGTAATCAAGATAGGTGATGAAA
>NZ_JBHIOI010000168.1:0-1071 GCF_042195415.1 Bartonella sp. CE47NXGY
CTGTAATCTTCATTCATAGCTTCGTTCATTTCTGCATTCATTCTCTAACCTCTCTCAAATGCTTCTTCCTCTGTATGTTGCCGCTCTTTCACGCATGATTTGATTTTGCGCTCGTTCATTAAGAATACGCTCCCGTTCAAGCTCATGCTTCTGTTGCATCAATTCAGCTTCCAATTCTGCTCTCTTTTGACGCATAACCAATTCAATCTGCTTGCCTTGTAAATCCATCTGTTGCATCTGACTTTTAGCCGCAATATCTTGCTGCTTTTCCTGCAACTTCATTTCTTGTTCCGGATTCATTTGCTGTTGTTGGGCTTGTTGTGCCATTTGCTGCTGTTGCATCTTCTCACTCACACGATTAAGCAATGACGCAGGCAATGGAGAATAACGAAGTAGATCAAGCATAATATCCGGCGTAATCGCATTTTGAAGCAATGGGAGCAGCTGTGTGATGATACCAAAGGTGCGCTCTTTCTCATTCGGGCTGGTTGGAGCATCATCCACCACAATATCGTAATCAACACTCATCACCGCTTCACGTGTTAAGGGAATATATTGCGCATTCTCCTCACCCGATATCCTCACCAAACGACCATCAGACAAGTAATTCTGTATCAGATGCAAAATAATCTTACCCTGCCTTTTGCGATACAAACGCAAGCCATCAAATAGACAAGCAAGCAGGTTAAGACTAGATTGACGCCGTTGTGCTTCTAAAATCCCTGCTTGTGAGACTTCTCTCGTCCCGATAAACTCAGGCGATAAGCCCGTAACTTGATTAATCGCTTCCTTGGCTTCATTAAACAGTTGGAAAAAACCGGTTGGGAATTGCGCTACGGGTTTGGGCTGTATCTTACCACCTGCCAAAGCGCCATTTTTTAAAACCGTAATACTATCTACTCTGCTCCAACTCTTTACAGCTTCTCTCACATCTTCAAATGCGCCCCGCTCTGCCATTATCCCGCCTTTGGATTGGCTATTAAGGATATGCATTACTTGACTAAAATATTTATTCGCCCATCGTTGTGGATCTTTTGTCGGACGGACAACCCCATAAAATTGCCGTTCTAT
>NZ_JBHIOI010000169.1:0-1071 GCF_042195415.1 Bartonella sp. CE47NXGY
CAAATTTCTTTTGTAACATCAAGAATATTGCGTCCTGATTTTAGGATAAGAGAGGGATTGGTGGTAACACCATCAACAAGGCTTAAATTCTGTAACTCTTGAATTTCTTCAATATTGGCGCTATCCACAAAAAATTTCATATCTAACCTCTTCTTTTTAGCTTTATCCTATTTTTTGTTATGCGCTATTGTTGACTGCAAAAGCAAGAGAAAGAATTAATATCTGTGTAAAGAACAAGAATGCTATGGTGTTAATCATGTACCCGTTTTCGGTAAAGAAATATGATTTATCGTTTCCACACCCATTTCATAGTGTTACTCGTGATAAGGCATAGAATTCATTGCGTACCAATATTTTTGCGTATTGGCATCTTTGCGTAGCGGTGTTTTTATATTTATGGAAATAAGCTAGCATTATCAAACACTTTGCTCATTTCCTATTTGCGATTGCTCTTGATATTTGAGAGTGCATCATAAGATACCTTCCTTTTTTAGGGGGTATGTTTAACTTTGTTTTTGATGAAAGCGGATGGATTTATTTTGTCGTAAAACACTGTTGAAGAACGCCTGTAAAATTTTACGCATGAAGGGTTTTTTTATGGTCAATTACATTGATTTATTCTGTGTTCTCCATTCTTCAACAATACGCTTTTGTGCTGCTTGTATTGTTGCTTGATTCTCAATCAAGCTGAAAGATGTATACATGTGTTTTCACGTTTTGGCACAAAGCCAAGGTGAATATTGTAACGGCTCCATTTGCAATATTATTCTCCCTATAATTAAAATCATGGGATACTCTTTCATCAATAAGGATTTACAAATGTTCCTCGATGGGGTTGAAATGAGAAAAATTCATCGTATTGAGGGTTTTATTACAATAGGTAAAATGATGATTATATCTTTATAAATCAGTTTGTTGAAGATAAATTGAGATATGAGGCGGTAAAAAAATAAAAGTGTGCGTTGGGAAGAAGTCATATTATGGGATCGCTTTGTTGAAGGATGCACTTAACCGATAGCATGTTGAATGCTTAATAGTGATGCGCTTTATTTGCACAGAAGAATGGCGCTG
>NZ_JBHIOI010000170.1:0-1059 GCF_042195415.1 Bartonella sp. CE47NXGY
TTTTCAGCATGTCTCACTGCATGGGCAAAATTTACAACGGCAGTACAGAGCATCTCAAGATGATTTTTAGCGTTTGCACGTGCCTGATTTTGTAGTCCACATAAACTGAAACCGGCAAGATGAGAAATAGAGTGCGGTGCTCTTTCAATCTGGTTGGCGAGCGGTTGGCCTAAGTTTGGATTTTTGATGATTTCTACCATCTGTTTGTCTAATGTTTTTGTACTACCATAAACAATTTTTGACAATTGCTGAACCTGTTTTAGGCTTGCGTGGACACAAGAATCTTCTGCAACCATTTGGGCCGTTTCATTTTCTGTCAAAGGGGCTAATCTTTCTTGTGGAATGAGAATGCTTTCAAGCTTTTTTGTTTTGGGAACGGTAAAAGTAAATCTATCACCAGGTTTTAATGTTTTGAGTTGTTCTGGCGTGAGCTGTTCTTTATTGCCGATGATGTAAGCGCCTTTCACATTGAAAGCAAAGCTATCATAACCAGCACCCCTATAGGTACCTGTGTAAGTTTCACCTTCTTTTGCAACCATAACAGGACGATCATTAACATTGCGCCCAAGTTCTTTCATGTTGTTCATGAATTCCTTTAAAAGAAGTATTTTATTGGGATTAGAGATATCTTCAAACAGATGTTGCATTGGTTCTAGATCACCATTTTCTGCTACAGCAACACTGGCGAGCATCATGCGTTCTTTTGTAATCAGTGAAAAATCAAGCTGATGCCCTGCGGCTTTGGCAAGATTTTCAAAAAAGACCCGTTGTGTACGTCCATTTCCTCCTCTAAAAGGATGGAGTTGGTGAAGAAAGTTAAATAAGCTTATTGCTTCAGAGTTAAATTTCTCACGTGTTAAGCCTTGCAAATTATCTTTTTCGGCAAGCGTTTGATCTAATTTTTGTAAACCGTCTTGGATTTCATCGCCGAGTGCAAAAGGATTTTCCCATCCTGTTCTTTTCATTTCGGGCATGGCGGCTGTGGTGCCATCTTCAAATGTAAAGGGGAGATGGCGCAGATATCCAGCCCATTCAAAGGTATTTTTAAATAAGTGGTGA
>NZ_JBHIOI010000171.1:0-1042 GCF_042195415.1 Bartonella sp. CE47NXGY
TGACTGCAATATCCTTAGCTAGATCAAATTTTATATTATTATTATCTTTGCCTTTGCTAATTTGAAGATTTGTACTTGCCGCTGATAAATCGATCTTGCTCTCTATACCAATAGTTGTAGCATCTGCACCACCAGCAGACAGCTGCCAACCTTTATCTACGTAATCTTGTAATGACTTTATCTGCGCAACATTAGCAGCATCAGTCAGTTCAGAACCAGCTGCTACCCCTATAATTTGTCGCGTTTTCTTCTCGCTGACATCACCAACACTCACAGCACCATAACCACTCTTCCATTGAGCGTCAGCACCTGTTGCATTCGCTTTCTTATTAGGAGAATAGCCAGAAACACCACTAGCCCTATCAGCGACAGCATCTACACCTAGCGCAACACTGTACAACGCGTTCGCTCTTGACCGTCCACCAATAGCGGTAGTACCAGCACCGTTGACTTGCGCGTTGTTGCCAACAATAGTAACAGCCTCAAACAGGTTATTTTGTGAATGTACCTGTATGTTGTTACCAATAGCAATAATATTTAAGCCTTTCGCATTCGGACTTTTCCCCAGTTTTATATCATCACTAGTTGCATACGTACTCACCCTCCTTGCTAAACTATTAACGCCAGACAGCAAAATATCATCACTATTATCGTCCTCAACAGGCAGCATCCACCCTTTTTTAACAAATGTTTTTGGCAATTTTCGCACAGCAATATTATCCGCACTCATGCTTTTATCGTTAACCGCTATTCTTGTAAGCTGTGGCACTTTCTTATCACCAACATTTCCAACTCGCGCAGAACGGCTACCTTCTGTCAAAACATTTACGATAGGACTCTTATCACTCTTACCAGAAAGGGTTTTGGTTAAAAAATTTGCATAATCATCAGAAGCATTCAAACCAGCAACAGAGAGAAGGCTTTGTGGATAAGACACGCCGGTACTTTTTACACCTTCAAGAAATGTGTTTCTAAAATCAGGATTTGCTGAAAAAACAGGCGTAACATTCGATAAGAATGTAGCCGCTGTAGCCAACGAAAG
>NZ_JBHIOI010000172.1:0-1027 GCF_042195415.1 Bartonella sp. CE47NXGY
TGCATCATCACACGAGCACTATTATTCAGACTACTAGGACGTTGTCCTTTTGACCAATCAATCAAATCATCACAATAGGCATTCAAGGAGGCATTTAAAGACCAATCATAGATCGTCGACATCTTACACCTCATGTCTTAATCGCAAACAGAACACTCACATTAACTGGACGCGTCTCGCCTTCACCAGTGCTCTCCAAAACAACCTCTTGGTTCTCATCAAGAGTATGAGAACTTACAATGTAGCCCCCTAAATTCTCACGCTCTATGCCCATAAAATTCGCTAGAGAACTCCCCCCAAACAAGCCTAGACGATAGCCCAACACATCCGTCGTATTCCCATCCCAAAAGTTTTCGTTGCTGGTAAAATGAGACATCGAAAGGCTCTGTCCTTGATGTTGATGCGACTCGATTAAATCTGTTTGCACACTTGCAAAAGAACGCCCCTCATCAATATTGCGCCCTCCATCAAGCCCCCGTAAAAACATCCCTCGAAAATCGGGAACATTAAATGTCGTGGCGCCATCACCCTCTCCCCAAACCGTTCCTATCGTCTCAAATAAATCACCATAATCACGACGCAAATAAGCCTTCCCATCGCAAATTAACCAATCCTTTGGAATCCCGCGCATTCCAAACGTTCCTATAAAACCCGTGGGATAAAGATTGCTTTCTTCTTCTTCTAAAGGGAGTGGGGTAGGATTAACAAGATGCCAATGATCTCCATTATAAAACAATGTATAAATGCACCCTTGTTGGATTTCCCCCCCTGATAAAAGCGATAAACCCGTTTCTGTTGCTTTATAAACCGGCTTGCCATCTAAAGCATTTAAGACAATCGTGGTCGCTCCAACATTCTTACCCATAGCCATAAAGCGCAAAACGATACCATTCTTATACTCTAAAAACTGTGAAGTGCTTGCAAGTCTTATCACACTCGTTTGTTGGACAGGATCATTTGTAACAATGCCTTCAAGCTCTCCACCCGTGTCTGACAAGTATTCCTTTACGCGCTGCATCATCACACG
>NZ_JBHIOI010000173.1:0-1021 GCF_042195415.1 Bartonella sp. CE47NXGY
CACCATCTACACCACAATAATCACAGGCACACTCACTACACTACTAAGCTCACACTGATTTCTCGCCTGAGCAGGCCTAGAAATAAACATACTAGCCTTCATTCCAATTCTAATCAAAAAAACAAACCCCCGTTCCACAGAAGCCGCTACCAAATACTTCCTAATACAATCCACCGCATCCATAATTCTTATAATAGCAACTACCCTCAACAACCTACTATCAGGACACTGAATAATAACAAGTACCACCAATCAACTCCCATCATTAATAATAACTGCTGCCCTTGCTATAAAACTAGGAATAGCCCCCTTTCACTTTTGAATTCCAGAGGTCACCCAAGGAACACCCCTAATTCCTGGCCTACTCCTCCTCACATGACAAAAACTAGCCCCCATCTCAATTATATACCAAATTCACCCATCAATCAACACCTGTGCCCTCATAACCCTCTCAACCCTATCTATTATAGCAGGTAGCTGAGGAGGCCTAAACCAGACACAATTACGCAAAATTATAGGATACTCCTCAATCACTCACATAGGCTGAATGATAATAACACTAACATACAACCCAACCATCACAACCCTCTACTTAACCACATACATCGCCCTAACAACCACCATATTCCTATTCCTCAATCTAAACTCAAACACCACAACCCTTACACTGTCCCTTACCTGAAACAAATCACCCCAACTCATACCACTAACAATATTCACCCTCATATCCCTAGGAGGTCTACCTCCACTAACCGGCTTTCTACCTAAATGAATAACTATTCAAGAACTTGCAATAAACAACAACTTCATCATCCCCTCCATCATAGTCGCCATAACCCTACTTAACCTGTACTTCTACATACGCCTAATCTACACTGTCTCAGTATCACTATTCCCCACTCCTAACAACACAAAGATGAACTGACAACTTGAAAACACAAAACCAACCCCCCTCACCCCCACACTCACCATCATTTCTACCCTCCTACTACCAATCACCCCCCTAATCCTAACTGTTCCT
>NZ_JBHIOI010000174.1:0-1008 GCF_042195415.1 Bartonella sp. CE47NXGY
GCAGCAGCTATTTTAGGACGTAATTATCCCAAAAGTGAGTGGTATAAATTTTCTTATAATCTCTTGCAGAAGAATAAAATATCACCACGTGAGCATAAATCTTCTTGGATCTCAAATGCTTTAGGTGGTGACAAGAAGAGGGTACGTTGATTCTCTATGTTGGTACAGCTTTCGATTCATAATATTGTTTTGATCGAAACGCTCGATATTCATTTTACAGCGGGGTTGACGGTTTTAACTGGAGAAACGGGTGCGGGGAAGTCTATTCTCCTTGATGCTTTATCACTTGCTCTAGGGGGGCGGGGTGATGCTTCGCTTGTGCGTCATGGGGCTGACCGCGGGCAGGTCACAGCTGTTTTTGATGTGTCTGTTTCACATCCTGCACGTCAACTTATTCGTGAGAATGGTCTTGATGACGAGGGTGATATTATTTTACGGCGGGTACAATCAAGTGATGGACGTAGCCGTGTCTTTATCAATGATCAGGTGTCTAGTGTTGCATTGATGCGGAGTGTTGGCCGTTTGCTGGTTGAAATCCATGGACAACATGATGATCGTGCGCTTGTTGATGTTGCTACACATCGCCAATTATTAGATGCCTTTGGTGGTCTTGAAGATGAAGTGGAAAATTTGCGTCAGTGTTATCACACATGGCGTGAATGTGAGGAGCGTTTGCAACAGCAGCGTCTTAAAGTAGAGAGCGCTGTACGTGAGGTTGATTATCTTCGTGCGTGTGTAGAAGAGCTTGAAAAGCTTGATTTTCAAGTTGGTGAAGAAGATGCTCTTTCTCTTCGCCGTGCAGATATGCTTAAATTAGAAAAAATAGCAACGGATATAAAAGAAGCGGATGATCTTTTAACGGGTCAAAAATCACCAATCCCAGTGCTTTCTAATTTGGTGAGGCGTTTGGAGCGGAAAATTCCTGAGGCGCAAGAACTTATTGCACCAGTGGTGAAATCTATTGATGAGGCATTGCATGCACTTGCAACAGCACAAGAAGGTATTGAG
>NZ_JBHIOI010000175.1:0-1003 GCF_042195415.1 Bartonella sp. CE47NXGY
GGGACTGGAGATATTCTCTTTATTGCTCCAAGCGTTATGGTTGATGAGACAACGTCTGTTTTAGCAGCACGAGATTTCGTGATCAAGACGGGGGAGCTTAGAAATAGCGGTCAATTGGCATCGGGGCAGGATTTAGTCTTTAGCGTGACGGGGGATGTGACCAACAGCAAAACGGGCTTAATTTATGTGAAGGGCAATGGTGCTTTACAAGTTGATGGGGCTTTGTTGAATGATTTTGGCACCATAATGGCAGAGGGTGATTTGGGTTTCATCAATGCAGCTGGCAGCGGAAAAAGCCTTTCCCTTGTTAACAAAGCGGGCTTTATTCAAGCTGGTGGAAACTTAAATATCCAAACCAACACTCTAAAAAACGAAGCCGATAGCACGCCTGTCATCACAGAAAAAACGGAATATAGCGATATTTCTTTCCAAAGACCAAAGGGTTCTGATAGGCTCAGTGATGGGATGTTATATCAAGATGGTCCCAACCTTTGGGGAAAGGGACACGAACATCAAAGTCATACCGGACCTTTTGACGGGCACGTAAGAATTTTCTTGGATGTTCCTCTTTGGTCGAGCAAAGAAGAAACCTATGGCACCGCAATTTCAAGCGATGGAACAGTCTATAAGGCTTTTACTTGGGAATTTAAGCCTGTCTATGATCAAAAGTCCGTAAAACGCTACCAATGGAATGGTTCTCGGCGGAAGGGAGGATGGTTTGGGTCAATAAACGAAGACTGGTCACATATGACAGAAAAGACTGTCACACAAGCATTTTCGCATAAACCAACTGTTTCGGGGGTAATACAATCTAGTGGCAATCTCATCATTAACGCTGATACCATTGACAACCATTATAGCTCTATGAGAGCAGGGGGAAATGCCGATATCCACGCCAATGTGCTGACCAATTTAGGGGCAACGGCTTATAAAAACACTTATCTTGGTTGTCAGGCTAATACAGACAGTTGTTATGGTTATAAAGCTGATGGAAGCCGCGATG
>NZ_JBHIOI010000176.1:0-989 GCF_042195415.1 Bartonella sp. CE47NXGY
TTAATTTGATCATCCAAAACCTCTTTCATCTTATGTAAAATTCGCATATTCAGCTTTGGATATCCATTGCTCCCTATAACTGTTGCATCCGCTTCATTTGGCATTTGCGCAATTGCTTTTTTATAGGCTTTTTGGAAGGCAGGAGTTTCTTGCAACCGCGATAAATCTTCACGAACAGCATTAGAAATGGGAGAAGCTTTCGCCCTCTCATAAAATGGTTCAGCCTTTTTCTGTGCTTGTTTGATAATCTCTTGCTTTAAATCAAGCGTATCTACTTTTGGACCCATCACATCTGTCAACGCATCCTTTACCCGCAGTGCACTCGCATCTTGTCTTTCATTCAAACGATTACTTATGAGCGAATATGTATCATGGTCTTTTTTTGCTGCCTTAAAAGCTCTTTTAGCAAGCTCATCATGAAGATCAATAATCATTGAATCAGGACCTCGCTGTTTTAATGCTCTTTCAAGTTTATCAACACCTTCATCCCCTAAAGTTTGGCTTACATCCCTAAGCGCTCTATCGCTTACCTGAAATGCTTCTTTTTCTGGCATTAGCGCTGCTTTTGCTGCCATTTCAGCTGGGCTTATAGGTCCTCTCAATGCTGCTTTAAGTGATTTTGTCACAAAAGGTGTCACTTTTGATACGCCACTGGCAACAAATGGTGTTGCAACGCCTAACCCTGCACCAAACCCAGCAGACACTAGAGTATCTGCAAGCCCTTCCCCTTCACCACTGCCTGCTATTCCACCATAAATGGCTCCAGTTTTTGCTGCACGCCCCAAGCTAAATTTTGCCGCCTCTTTACTTGCTACTGCTTTCATTGCTGCTTCACCTGCAGCTTTTGCCGCTGCCCGTTCCACACCCTCTGCTAAAGCAGATTGCACCGCCCTTTCTCCTGCTGCTAAAGCTTTACTGGTTATTTGTGCTCCTGCAACACCAGCTCTTCCTCCCAGCACAACATCAGCCCCAATTGCCGCACGAGCAGC
>NZ_JBHIOI010000177.1:0-987 GCF_042195415.1 Bartonella sp. CE47NXGY
CAGCCGCAGTGATACGGGACAAAGTTCCAGCAAGCAAAACTCTGTTTCCATTGGTTATAATAGCCGAGAAAAGGATGGTACAGCCACAACCAATATTTCCTTGAACAAGGATAAATCCTCTAGTGATTATCATAGTGTTGTGGAACAATCAGGCATCAAAGCGGGTGATGGTGGTTTTAAGATCAACGTTAAAGATAAAACAACGCTGACCGGAGGTATTATTGAAAGCACCGCGCCGGCAGAAAAAAACAGCCTGACCACAGGAAGCATCAGCACCAGTGATATCAGCAACAGTGCGCATGCTCAAGCCAGCAGCCAAGGTTTAAGCATTTCGGCGGGTGGTCCGATGTATCAGGGCAAATATGGTGTCGGGAAAAACATTGCTAAAAATCTCTTAGATCATTCAAAAGCTAAAGATTCAGAGGAAGGATATACCAAATCCGCTATCAGCAATGGCACCATTGTCATTACTGATGAAGCAGGGCAGAAGGCATTGACAGGGCAAGATGTTGAGCAAGCCATAGCCTCCCTTAATCGTGATACTGCCACCGCCCATAAGGGTGTACAACAGCTCGATGTAGGCAAGCTGGAACAAATCGTCCATGAAAACCGTGAAATGGCAACTCAACTCTTAGAAGAAGGGTTTAAATACAGCGATGACTCCTATAAAACCATGTTTATCAAAGAGCACCCCATCGCCGTGGTGGATCGTGATAAAGACGGAAATATAATCTATAAAAAAGATGAAAATGGAGAGCCTATAGAAGACGCTCGTGGACAAAAAATCCCCAAGTTCCATTATTTAACGGATGAAGAAAAGCAGCATTTGCAAGAAGGCTCTGATGGCAAAGTGCATGTGTCCTTTAATGGCATCTTTACTCCACCAGAGGAAGCCGCTGTTTATGCAGAGCAACATGCGAAGGATAAAAATAATCCGCTTTATTTTGTTGTGTTCCCTCAAGCCGATTCTGCTATCTCAGAACTTCT
>NZ_JBHIOI010000178.1:0-965 GCF_042195415.1 Bartonella sp. CE47NXGY
GCCCCGACCAACAAGGTCATGGGGCGTAAGAGTCGGAGTGAACTTGCCCCAAGACCCGCGGTTAGCAAGCCCAGCGAGCGCCCTGCGGCTGCTAAGCCCCGCCAGCTTGCAGCAACACCACGACTGACAACACCCATCTTGATAAAAGAGCCCATCAATTGAAGAATCCCAAGACGTGTGCCAGCCATGGTAAAGCGCAACACGCGCAGAGCAATATTAAAAGCCATCAGAGTGGCAATGGTTTTGATAATGGCACTTGTTAAAGTGGGATGCGCATTCGCCCACGCCATAAGCCCATTAGTAAAATTACCAACAGTTTCCATGAGACTGTTGAGAGGAGGCAGAAGCACTTCACCAATGGTGATGCCCAGAGCTACAATACGGTTTTGCAAGAGTTCAAATTGCCGCATAGCACCGGTTGCTTGTTTGTCGGCTTCTTGCTCTACCGAACCTTTAAAGACTTGTGGATCTTTCACATAATCTAAAGCTTGCCCTAACAATTCTGGATTGCCCACCAATTTGGCAAAATCACCAGTAAAATCGCGCCCAGCAATGGCAATCAGCGAGCGCATGCCCTGTTCGGATTTACCCAACACATTAAAAAAGCGTACCAAGGTGCCGGTGGCATCTTTGTCCAGATCTTGCATAAATTTTTCGCGGGAAAGCCCGATATTGGCAAAAGCATCTTCAATATGTTTGCCTCCTGCCTGGATACGGGCACTCATGGCATTAAAACCACGCGCGGCACTCTCTGGAACAATCCCAGCAGAAATCATCGCCGTACCAAATGCCGCAGTTTCGCGCGCAGTGAGCTTAAACATGGTTGCCGCACCGGTGGCTCGATTGGTAAAATCAGACACTTCACTGGCTTTTGCCGCCATGTGGTTCGAGAGATGATTGATAGCATCACCTAGATCTTCAATACCTACCTGATTAAGCTTAAAGACATTGCGCAATTTGGCAAA
>NZ_JBHIOI010000179.1:0-961 GCF_042195415.1 Bartonella sp. CE47NXGY
CCTCTTTATGTTACGTTGCAAAAAGATCGTTCTCTTTACATTGGTGATCATCTTGTAGAACAAGCAGCTTTGAGAGAAGCTTTGTTGAGGGAAACGACGCAAAATTTAGAGGCAAAAATTTTAATCAAAGCGGATAGCGAAATTGATTATGGTACTGTCATCGATTTATTAAATCAAATACGTATGGCTGGATATCATAAAATCGGTCTTGTAGGATTGCAAAACTCTACCAATCTTGTCTCAAGAGGTGAGATCAATAATAAAACAACAGGGGTAGCGAACGCTGCTGTCGATGGAGCGGGTGGTAGCGCGGGTGGTAACGTTGTGGGGCATGTGGATGCCGTAACAACGAGCACTACGGGAAACGCTAATATTCCAGCCGATGTCTCTGATCAGTGATAAAAAACAGCCTTTGTTGCAGGAAGCAAAGCATATTACTCAAAGTCGTAGAGTGAAATTGATGAGGGTTCCGCGGATTTATTAAACCAAACACGCATGGGTTTGATATTACGCAGGGGGTTCATATATTGAATCGGTTTTTTTAGGATTAAACTCTACTCATCTTGCCGCAAGAGGTGCGATCAAGAAAACAGCAGAGGCGATTGTTGTGTGTCTTAATACATCTTAAAGCCTTTTTTGCGGCGGTGTTCATAAATGGTATATAAAAAGCAAGTAAAATAAAATAGTTATGTCTAATATGGGGGAATAGGTGAATCTTGATTCTATTGAGTTTTTTTGCCTCTATCCCTCATCTTTTTGAAGCTTTTTTATCGCCTCTATAGCTAACCTTTTGCGATCTGCGCTCTTTGTGTAAAGAGATGCCATAGCATCATTTGTCCAGCCAAAAATTGCTTTGAGTTGTGATACTGTTGCACCAGAATTAGCTGCGCGTGTTGCTGCTAATTTTCTTAAGCCATGTGCTGATTTTTTGATTCCCGCTACGTTACAAGCCTCACGAAAA
>NZ_JBHIOI010000180.1:0-960 GCF_042195415.1 Bartonella sp. CE47NXGY
TTCTAGGTTTGGGGGGGAATGCGGGAGATTGCAATGGGTGTGAGGATGTGTCATATGAGAAATGCTAGTGTGAGTGGAAGGAAGTTTTTTCATAGTAGATGTATGAGCTGGTCGTAGCGGAATCGGGGGTATGTTGCTCGAGTTCATAGGAATAGAGAGGTTAGGAGGAGTGTTTTGGTGGTAAAGCATGTTGTGAATAATTCTGGTGAGTGGGTGGGGTAGAATGTGCTTAGAAAGATTGTAGTTGTTAGGGCGTTCATTATAATAATGTTTATATATTCGGCTATAAAGAATAGGGCGAATGGGCCTGCGGCATATTCAATGTTAAAGCCTGATACTAGTTCTGACTCGCCTTCTATGAGGTCGAAGGGGGTTCGGTTTGTCTCTGCTAGTGTGGAGGTGAATCATATTATGGCTAAAGGTCATGATGGTAGGAGGAGTCAGAGATGTTCTTGTGTTGTAATAAGTATACTGAGGTTAAATGAGCCGTTTGTTAGTAAGACTGATAGCAGGATGATAGTGAGGGTAACTTCGTATGAAATTGTTTGAGCGACGGCTCGTAGGGCTCCAATTAGGGCGTAGTTTGAGTTTGATGCTCATCCTGATCATAGGATGGAGTGGACAGTTAGGCTGGATATAGCTAGGATGAATAGGAGTCCTAGGTTGAAGTTGATTAGAGGGTTAGGTATGGGAAGGGGGGTTCATAGGAGGAGGGCAATGGAGAAGGCTAGGGCGGGTGCGATGGTGTAGAGTGTAGTGGTGGATGTTGAGGGTTTTAGGGGTTCTTTGGTGAAGAGTTTTATTGCATCAGCGAAGGGTTGTAGTAGTCCGTAAGGGCCTACAATGTTGGGTCCTTTGCGTAGTTGTATATAACCTAATAATTTTCGTTCAACAAGTGTGAGGAATGCTATAGCGGTTAGTGCGGATGCAACAAGGAGTAGAAGGTTTGCTGTAGTCATG
>NZ_JBHIOI010000181.1:0-947 GCF_042195415.1 Bartonella sp. CE47NXGY
CGCTTAGCCAGCCCAAATGAATGGCAAAGTTATAATAAATTTACCAGTAAAGTCACCATGGGTGACGACTTGGAGATCTTGGGTAATGTATCATCTGACTTCTTCGGTCTTCCAAAAAGGAAAGTGGTTACCCGTTTAAGCACAAGTGGAAGTACGCTTAAAGGACCGCTTAAAGTTGATGATGATCTTGTTTATACCAAATCACAAGTGGATGCAGCCATCTTGGCACAGATAAAGAGTCTTAAAAAAGATTTGACCGATAAAATCACGAATTGGCCGGCTCTTGCTGATGCTGAATTGCTCTATACACAGGATGGAAAAATTCAATGGCCCGATTGGGTAACGGATAACACAAAAGTCGAAATCCAAGCATGGGGTGGCGGCGGCAGTGGTGGGGGTGGTTATTCTTATTACTTAGGAGGCGGTGGCGGCGGTGGCGGTTGTACGGTATGGTATGGTTATAAAGCGAGTTTAAAGGGTCATGAGAATATCACAATTGGTAAAGGAGGCGCTTCTGTTGCATCACGCAGTGCGACAGGAAATTCTGGAGGAACAACAACCGTTGGCAAAAATTTTATTACGGCGACAGGAGGACATGGTGGTGGGGGTGCTTCTGCCTATCAATCTCACACGGGATTTGGTGGTGGTACGACTACCTACTATTCAGGCGATGGCGGTGCTGGAGGAACAGGTGGAAACTTTGGTTTAGCAACGGATGAACATCTAGGAATTGCCAAAGGCGGAAATGGTTATGCTGGAACGAATGGAATTACGAGTAAAACAAGCGGTAATGGAGGCGATGCTGGAGGTGATACATCACGTGGTGGCTCTGGAGGAGTCGGCAAAGGTTCCTATAGTTCGGGAAAAGCAGGGCGTGGTTTTGGGGGCGGAGGTGCTGGCTCTCATGGAGATTCCTCTCCAAGCGGCGCTGGAGCTGATGGCGCTGT
>NZ_JBHIOI010000182.1:0-940 GCF_042195415.1 Bartonella sp. CE47NXGY
ATCATAGCAACACGTTCAAGAAAGCTTTCTGGCAAACCATATTTTTGTGCTGCCTGTGAGATAGCACGCTTCACATTAGGATGAAAATTGATCATTAGTTTATAACCGTTCTATCAGCACTGCTATTCAAAAGAATGCCAATAAAATTGAAGAATTTTGTGTGGTCTTCTTTGGTTATTAAGCGTTTCTTTTCTGCTTCATGAAACTTCTTAATTAATTCAACAGCTTTTTCCCTTGCTAATCCAAAATCTCCTTTTTCCCGCGCTGTTATAAGCGCTGCAATATCTCTCTCAGTATCTTTATGGACGCTTGAGAATTTGCGTCCAAATTCTCTTGCGAAATTTTTTACAACTGCCTTGATGAAAGCAATCTTTCCTATACCCATAGTCTGTTGTTTCCCCCTCTCTTCCACTTCACCTATATGGTTTGGCAAGCGTGCAAAAAGCTTTGTTCTTTCCACTTCTGGTCGCAACACTTTCATAAGTTGCTTAGCTTTATCTTCACCAAAAATACGCTGTAATTTTTCTTGACCATTTTTTGTGTCAAACAAACTCAAAAGATTGTGGTCAAAATTCTGTGCATTGCCTGCCGCATGTTCTAGTTGCGACCGTATACCTTTTTGAAAAGCCTCTTTTTCCATCAACCCAAAATCCGAAAGTTGACTGTTGATTGTGTCGAGATTAACGCTCTTATTCAGTGCTTTTTTTCCTTGCTCCAAAGCATTACCGATAGTACGCTCGTCATAATAAATTTTCCGTGCTTTAGCATAATCTGGAGAGGACGTATCCAAAACGTCCAAAATGCGTTGTTTGAACAGAGTCAAATCTCGCGCATATCCTTGTTTTCCTTTGATGCGCGCAGAATTAATTTGATCATCCAAAACCTCTTTCATCTTATGTAAAATTCGCATATTCAGCTTTGGATATCCATTGCTCCCTAT
>NZ_JBHIOI010000183.1:0-940 GCF_042195415.1 Bartonella sp. CE47NXGY
ATCATAGCAACACGTTCAAGAAAGCTTTCTGGCAAACCATATTTTTGTGCTGCCTGTGAGATAGCACGCTTCACATTGGGATGAAAATTGATCATTAGTTTATAACCGTTCTATCAGCACTGCTATTCAAAAGAATGCCAAGAAAATTGAAGAATTTTGTGTGATCTTCTTTGGTTATTAAGCGTTTCTTTTCTGCTTCATGAAACTTCTTAATTAATTCAACGGCTTTTTCTCTTGCTAACCCAAAATCTTCTTTTTCCCGTGCTGTTATGAGAGCCGCAATATCTCTCTCAGTCTCTCTATGCACTCCTAAGAGTTTGCGTCCCCATTCTCTTGCTAAAGTTTTCAGGGTTGTCTTGATTAGATGAATCTTTCCTCCAATCGCAGCGTCTTCTATAGCCTTTTCTTCTACTTCACCCATATGGTTTGGCAATCGTGCAAAAAGTTTTGTTCTTTCCACTTCTGGTCGCAACACTTTCATAAGTTGCTTGGCTTTGTCCTCACCAAAACTCTGCCGTAATTTTTCTTGACCATTCTGCGTGTCAAACAAACTCAAAAGATTGTGGTCAAAATTCTGTGCATTGCCTGCCGCATCCTCTAGTTGCGACCGGATACCTTTTTGAAAAGCCTCTTTTTCCATCAACCCAAAATGTGAAAGTTGTCTGTTGATTGTATCAAGATCAACACTCTTATTCAGTGCTTTTTTTCCTTGCTCCAAAGCATTACCGATAGTACGCTCGTCATAATAAATTTTCCGTGCCTTAATATATTCTGGAGATGATGTATCCAAAACGTCCAGAATGCGTTGTTTGAAATCAGTCAAATCTCGAGCATATCCCCATTTTCCTTTGATACGTGCAGACTTAATTTGATCATCCAAAACCTCTTTCATCTTATGTAAAATTCGCATATTCAGCTTTGGATATCCATTGCTCCCTAT
>NZ_JBHIOI010000184.1:0-939 GCF_042195415.1 Bartonella sp. CE47NXGY
AAAGAAATCTATGCATTCCCTAAAAGAGGCGGCGGCATCATACCCGTTGTTTCTATCGACGGTTGGATAAAGATCATTAAGTCTAATCCTCAATTTGATGGGATGACCTTTCAAGATCAACTCGATAAAGACGGGAATCTCATTGCTATCAAATGTGCTATTCGTCTCAAAGGCATTAAAGACCCTATCGAAGTCACCGAATATCTCAAAGAATGCGAACAAGACCACAGTGACCCTTGGAAAAAATACCCCGCACGTATGTTGCGCCATAAAGCCACTATACAATGTGCTCGCTATGCTTTCGGGCTTTCCGGTATTTATGAAGAAGATGAAGCAAAACGTATCAATGAAACAAACCATAACGTACAAACGAAGTTAGTTTCTTATGATGTGCTTACGCAAATCAAACAATTAATAAACATCACTCAAACAGAAGAAGAAAAAGTGCTTGATTATGCACAAGTCGACAGGCTTGAAGATCTTCCTGATGAAGTAGCACAAAGGATTTTGGATATTTTGCAAAAGAGACAGCATGAAAAAGAACAATCTTTCCTACAACAAAAGCAAATAGAGGCGCCTATACAAGATGCCGAATATATTCACGTCCAAGATATCGAATATGGACCACAAGAACAAAGAACGGCGGTGTGAGATGGAACAAAGAACAGCAGAATGGTTCCAAGCACGCTTGGGTAAAGTCACCGCATCAAACATTTACAACATACTCAATAAAACTACAAAAGGATTGCCTACGAGCAAATATGAAGACTACAAAATCAAACTCATAACAGAGCGCTTGACAGGCGAAACAAGCCCCTATTATGAAACTGAAGATATGAGATGGGGTATTGAACATGAAGATGATGCCTTGAGAGAATATGGCTTCATTTATGATGCCAATATAACAAAGTGCGGCTTTATCCAACACCCCACAATAGA
>NZ_JBHIOI010000185.1:0-936 GCF_042195415.1 Bartonella sp. CE47NXGY
TTTATAAACACTGGTTTATTCACAAATGCCTCCATACTGCCTATTGGCAAAAGTTATTTTCTAAGATATGGAGTGAATATATTTTCGTTTTACGGTAATGTCAACATAAAAATACCGTATAACGAAAATTATTTTATGAGTATTCATCTAAAGATTAGTGTGTTTTTATAGATATTTGGAGATTTTATGAAAGGTTATAAGACTGCCAAAAGAAAATTTTTACAATTGTCAAATGAAGAAAAAACAGCAGTTATCGCTTTTTTGATTCGATTAAAGTATGAAGAAACGCTAAAACTGCCCTCCGTTCTTCTTCATTGCAAGACGAATATAGATCATAAAAATCTTGATCTATCTTGCTTAAAGCCGGATACGGAGGATACTCCTTAAAGAAACTGTGTAGCTTCACTAGCTCTTCTGCGGTGATATCACGGTAGGCTTTAGAGTCAGAGTCATCAATCGATAATAAGCGCGTAATAGATGATGGACTCAATCCTAAATGTTGCCCTAAAGCCTTACGGCTTCCATGCCCCATTTCATTTAATTTTTCATTAATCCACATTTTTATTAGCTTTTGAAAATCCATTTTATTTTTCTCTCTTAAAATTATTAAATAATCAATATTGCGTATTACGAAAATTTTGCTTATATTTGCGTAATACGTAAATATATGACAGAAATTTTGGATTACATGATTACTCCAGCAGTTATGATTATAAAATATTTAGGTGGTGCAAAACGTGTGTCGTTGATTTCTCAATGCCATGTGTCTGCTGTTTATAAATGGACTTACCCCTTTGAAAAGCGAGAGGGTAAAGGCGGCATCATTCCAGCTAAATACCAAATTATGCTTTTAAATTATGCACGTGATCATGGGATAGATTTGCGTCCAGAAGATTTTTTTTATCCCGAGCGCTTGCAGAGATTAATGCAAGAGCA
>NZ_JBHIOI010000186.1:0-933 GCF_042195415.1 Bartonella sp. CE47NXGY
AAACCTTGAACGATACGGGCAGATATAATAGTTGGAAAATTATAGCTTAATCCTACCCCCAGTGATCCAAGCATAAAAATGAAGCTTGCAAGAAGCCAAGTGCTTTTGATACCTATTCTTCCTTGCACAAAAGCGGCCATTAGCAGCCCTGGAACGGTGGCGAGAAAATAGGATGTTACAACCCATTGTATATTATTTTCTCCGACTGAAAAATAATGCGCAAGGTTAGGAAGGATGACATTGACAATGCTCCCGTCCAGCAGAGGAAGTATGCTGGAAATAATGACGGTATATATGACATACCTTTCTGTTTTTGTATAGGAATCTCTCTTTTGCATTATTATGCCCCCTGTTGATATTCTTTTAGATATGGGTCCCGCCCCATTCACAGACTTTAAAAAATTAACACATGTTTGTGATGTCTGCGGTTTTGATATTGGAATGAATGTGATTGGGAGCGCTGATGGTCCCCTTGTATACAATCCCTCTTCCTCCAAAATAAAACCATCGGTTAAGTTGATCTTAATGAGTTTATCGAGGAGTCTGTTTACTGTCAATTCACTCTGTATGAGAGCAAAAGCAGAACCTACACGAGACGTGCATGCCTGCTCCATTTGCATTTATTATTTAACATGGAAAATGTTAAAATCTTTATAAATCAAATTATTGACTTTAAAATCCAATGTTTGTTTATAGATCATTTTTATGCTTAAATGATTGTTTGGGTGTCAAATGTATTCTCAATAGCTTATAATTTTCTTTTCTTAAATGTGCAGCCTTTTCTGGAAAATGTTCAACAATCTCTTGATTGTTTAATAAAAATTAAAATCGGTTATAAGGAAGGGCTTGTAAATTATAGAGTAGGAAAAAGGTGCATTTTATAAACAACAGGGGAGGGTTGTTTCCATAGCCAAAACATTTTTTCAAGTTGTT
>NZ_JBHIOI010000187.1:0-921 GCF_042195415.1 Bartonella sp. CE47NXGY
AAAACACCTAATAAAGCTGCTCTTTCTGCTCTCTTCTCATATCTCATACTTTAACTCCCCAATAAAAAATGCTTAAAGTTCCATTGTTAATGTCATAAAAAATGTTCCTGATTTTTTGTGCTTAACTGTGCTCCAAAAAATACTGGAATAACTGGCATCAAGAGAGACCATGCCTCCCGCAAGCTTGACACCTGCTGTCCAACCGGCAAGCTGGTCACTCTTAATCCCATACAAGGGTTGTGCAAAAACACGCCCATAATCCAAACCAACATAAGGGCGAAGTTCACCAAAAACCTTTTTGAAGGTCGCGTGATTGCTCCACGGAATGGTGCGTAGCAACAAATCATTCCGGCTAAAAAAACCGTTATTGCCAAAAAGCAAACTCTCACGCGTGCCACGAACATTGGAAGCGCCCCCCAACGAAATCTGTTCAGCTCCCAATAAATTATGCGGTGAATATTGACCACTCAAAAGATTGCTCAGTATAAAGTCCAAGCCCCCTACCTTAAAAGGCGTCATGACACTAAGCGTACCAGTAAATTTGGCAAATTGTGGCTCCGCATCCCCTGCTCCTGGCGCATGTTTCTTTACTGAATGAAACAAAGGGAGCCCTTGCAAATAACTCACATCAAAGGTCCAAGTCCCCCCCAACATCTGGCGCGAATGCGAAATGCCAAAATTGGCGACACTATATTGACGGCTGCCCACTTCAATCTTATTGCCAAGAAGGTAATTGTTGGTTCTTTTATAAGAAAGGCCTAAATTCAAGGTTGTAAGGGAAACACTATCACGGTAAAGAACCCTGCTTGTACTGGCGTGTAACTCACTGGAATCCCCCGTCGTCTCAATATCGGTAAAATTGCCAGGGATTATGCTTTGGTAATTATAAACAGTGCCATTCAATCCAAAGGTCCAATAACC
>NZ_JBHIOI010000188.1:0-921 GCF_042195415.1 Bartonella sp. CE47NXGY
GTTTTAAGCTTGAAGGTAGGTGCAACCCATTCTCCCTTTTCATTATAACCTGCTCCTCCACCAAAATACGTCGCAAATGTCTGATTCATTGAATAAAGTTGATTACCAGCGACAGCATCTGTTGATTTAGCGCTAATCTCACCATTTGCTAGAAACGTAATTCTACTGTTTTCTTGTGTCCTTACAGCCCTGCCTTGTTCTTCTTGCTTCTTCTCATGACGCGCGACAAAGGCATTGGCTTCATTACTCCAATTCAAAGAATCCTGCGCTACTCCTTCAGAAACCTCTTTAATCCGCGCATTCACATTCTTGATATTCTCATCAAGACCAGTAAATGCACTACCAACATTATCAAAAGAGCCATTTGTTATATTACCAGCTGTATCAACCTTGGATAACTTGTAGGTTGGTCCTGTAAACGTACCCTCAACAAATTTTGCATCGCCACCAAGGAATTTAGCTACATTCTGAGAAATCGTGTTGATCTGACTACCATTAATCGCATCATGTGAACTCTCACCAATGGCACCATCTTTTACATTATGAAGTGCAACTGGTCCTGCATCCTTACCTTTACCTAAAGTCACACTCGTGTAATCAATGCCGCCATTCTCACCCTCTTTTTTATCGTAATGAACAACAGCTGAATCATCTGACTGAAGGCTGGTAGAAAGATCCTTCAGACTTGCATCAAGCTGACCTTTGTTAACAGCTTCATTATCCTTTGTTGCTTCACCAACACCTGAAAGTGTCCGATCCCCTTTGTCTTTATTTGCGATATTGAGTTCTGTACCTTCTACTTCTTTACCAATAGTGATAACTTTTGTCTTTTCATCCTGCTTCGCAAGGCTATCACTGACAACATTGGTAACATCATTATGAACATTCGTGATAGAACTCGCAACTCCAGCAAATGCTTCC
>NZ_JBHIOI010000189.1:0-916 GCF_042195415.1 Bartonella sp. CE47NXGY
GATAAAGCCACCATAAAAGCCGCCTTTTCCTCAGCACAAAGCTTTGCACCAGAAGGTTTACGGCGCGCCTCAGACTATAAAGATCAAGTGATTGGGCTTTTTTGGCCAGAGCCTGAAAAACATCTTGGTTATACGGTTCCCTATCCTAAACTGAAGGACAAATTGCATTTCCGCCCAGCAGAATTAACGCTCTGGAGCGGTGCGAGTGGTGCAGGTAAAAGCCAATTATTATCAGATTGTATTCCCCATTGGATTGCACAAAAGAGTCGCCTTTGCTTAGCGTCTCTAGAAATGAAAGGAGAACAATCGCTTCGCCGTTTAACCAAACAAACGGGCGGCTTAGAACAGCCTACAAAAGAGACGATTGAACGGATTCTTCATTTTTTAGACGAAGGGCTTATTCTTTATGAACATGTTGGCAAATCGAGCGTTGACACCTTGCTTGAAGTCTTTGACTATTGTCGTGCGCGCTATGGCTGCGATCAATTTATCATCGACAGTTTGATGCGGCTTGGCATTGCCTCTGATGATTATGCAAGACAAGAACAAGCCGTTTATAAAATGGTTGATTGGGCTGTTTTAAACAGTGTGCACATTCACCTTGTCGCCCATGCCCGCAAAAGCGGTCTGGATAAAGATATCCCCAGCACAGAAGACATTAAAGGCGCCTCAGAGATTGGCGCCAATGCCTTTAACATCATCACCATTTGGCGCAATCGGTCGTTGGAAGATAAAATCTTTGCCGCCTCTCTCGCACAAGAAAAAGCAGATTTAGCCAAACGCCCCGGCGTTATTATGAATATTGCCAAACAACGTTCTGGTGATTTTGAAGGCAAAATAGGGCTTTGGTTTGATCCCCAAACCTACCGCTATCGCTGTTCTTTTGAACAATCATTCCCTCGACGTTATCTGTAAT
>NZ_JBHIOI010000190.1:0-911 GCF_042195415.1 Bartonella sp. CE47NXGY
CCCCCACAGGCACCCCAACATACACACCCCAACATGCACCCCAATACACCAGGACTCCAGCATGCACCACCCCCTCACAGGCATCCGCCCCACCTTCTTGCATCCTTCCTCCTTTCCACCTTCCTCCTTTTCCCAAGGCGCCACTTCCCATGCTCTTGGCAAACAGACATCAACAGAGCAGCTTCAAAAAACTTCAATGAAAAGCAAACTCTTTGGTAACAAAACACCCCTCCACACAGGCACCCCAACTCATGCCCCACCCCCCCAACAGGACACTCCAACATGCACCACACCCTCACAGACATATCCACCCCGCCCTTCTTTCACCCCCTTCCTCCTTTCCGCTTTCCTCCTTTTTCTCAAGGCGCCACTTCCCATGCTCTTGGCAAGCAGACATCAACAGAGCAGCTTCAAAAACCTTCAATGAAAAGCAAACTCTTTGGCACTCCCCCTCCCACACAGGCACCCCAACACATGCCCCAACAAGGTATCCCAAAACAGGACTCCAACATGCACCACACCCTCACAGATATATCCACCCACCTTCTTGCATCATCCACCCTACCTGCTTCCAACGCGCCCCTCTCAAAGGGCTCCACCTTCCTAAACCCTTGGCAAACAGATACCAACACAGCCATTTCAAAAACTTTCAGGATAGAGCAAGTCCCGCGCAAAAAAGGACCGTATAGCATAAGACCTTTCACCATGTGATTGAACAACGAGAACAGCAAAAACAGAATCCTCACCTCCCACATCTTGAGAAAAACGACAATAATATCACGAATGACCATGAGCACAATTTTTGAAATCAAACAAAAACTTATCTCACAAGCCGATAGAATAGCAGAAATGCTTCTTCCCCAAGGGCACAAACGAGGCAACAATTGGATTGTAGGCAACACACGTGGTGA
>NZ_JBHIOI010000191.1:0-902 GCF_042195415.1 Bartonella sp. CE47NXGY
TTCTTCATTTTCGCACATCACTAAGAGAATTTCATCAGAATTTATAAACACTGGTTTATTCACAAATGCCTCCATACAGCCTATTGGCAAAAGTTATTTTCTAAGATATGGAACTTATATTTCATTATTTATGAAAATTGTCAATATAAAAATTCAGAAAATATGAAATTTTAATAAAGTGTAGGTTAATTATGGATAAACTAATGTTAGAAAAACTTTGGAATTGTGGAGATAAAAAAGTGATGGCTGCTATTATTTTTTGTCTGAAGAACAAGAATTCTGAAGAATCGTTAAAACAGCTTTCTGAACTTCGGGATTTGCTTGATAATACAGTTGAATAAACTGTTCAGATTCTTTGATTAGAAAAGGGGGGATTTCGCCAAAAAAATCAATAATTTCTATTAATTCACTTGCTTTTATTGATCTTTTTGTACCTGAATCATGCAACATACTAGTTAAGGTAGATGGTAACACTCCTAAATGCTTGGCTAGCATTTTCTTACTACCATGACCATTTTTAGCTAATTGCGCATTAAGCCATACCTTTAACTGATCTGATTCCATAAAATACAAAGTCTTTCATATGAAATGAAAAATCAATAAAAAAAATATGAAATTTTATCTTGATAAAATTCATAAAATATGAAATTTTATCTTTATGAAAAAAGAACCTGCGTATACTATAATAAAATATCTAGGGGGGGCTATTAACGTTTCGCGTATTTTGAAGAAATGTAAAGGTGCTGTTTATCGTATCACTTATTCTAAAGAGAAGGGTGGTTCTAATGGATTGTTTCCTTCAATTTATCAAGCGCAGTTATTAACCTACGCACGTGATCATGGGATAGATTTGCGTCCAGAAGATTTTTTTTATCCCGAGCGCTTGCAGAGATTAATGCAAG
>NZ_JBHIOI010000192.1:0-899 GCF_042195415.1 Bartonella sp. CE47NXGY
TGCCATTATGATGAAAAATGCTTTGTTTTTCCTCTACAGAAAGAATGACAAACTTACCTAAGATTTTGCCTTGACCAGTCACAAGAATGTGAGGTCCTTCATGTGCCATTTGCCGTAAATATTCGAGCTGTCTGTGACCACCTTTGAAATCTGGATAAATCACACCAGTTAAAGAAAATTCCGCATTTGCAACGGCAGGCAATTGAAGAGCTGCTTTGCGCCCCAATCGTCCTTGCTCTACCCATGGAACCCCATAAGACATATCAAGTGTTTGATAAGCAGCTGTTTCAATCGAAAAAATAAAACCACCCAAAGCTAACATCATGGTATTTAATCCGAAAGGCTAGAGGCTATGGCTAAACGTTGCTGTTTTGCATAGCGTTCAAGTGCTTGATTGACAGCGTCTCTGATTTCGTCCTTGAGACCATTGGGGACGGAAATATTTAGATTTGTAATGGTTACACGGGCGTCTACTTCAACGGGTTTATGAACCGTAATGGGCTTTGGAGCTTTAAAAGCACCTACTTTATTTGTTGCCTGCATTTGTCCTGTTTCAACGACACTTGTATTAAAACCACTCTTGCGTTTTTCAGGGGGGGTATTTGTAACCACTACTGTATCAACCATTTTTTTTGCACGTGCATTGGTTTCTTCGGTAAAGGTTTTAATGGTCTGCGTTGAAGTCTTGTCTATTGAAACATTAAACCCTAACTTTTCTTTCACCCAATTAGGCATCCAACTGGTTAATTTCTTCATCATATTGCCAAAACCGTTATACAGATCATCCCATTTGCTTTTGATGCCCTCCCAAAGCCCATTAATAAGATTGGAGCCTATTTCCATTAAATCGACACCAAACAGCCATTCAATGAGTTCATTGATTTTTTTCGAAATCCAAG
>NZ_JBHIOI010000193.1:0-898 GCF_042195415.1 Bartonella sp. CE47NXGY
AACCTATAGCTATCGAATGCTGACTAAACGCATTTGCCTGATTACCTATAGCAATACCATACAGCGCCTCCTTTGTTACAGATGCATTGTAACCAAGAACAATCCCCTTTTCTGCATAATTCTTCGCGCCATAACCAAGAGCCATTGCATAATCACCAGTTGCAAGTACTCTATTTTTTTCATCAATATCCTGTTCTTTAGATCCAGGATTAGCTCCAACACCACCGATTGCAATGCTATAAACACCTTCCGTTTTTGCCCCCCGCCCTAAAACAACAGTACCATACGCGCCCTTAGGTGACTCTGCCATATAACCAATAACAGTACTCCAACCATCACCAGCTTTTGCACTGTACCCGATAGCAACAGAACCGTATGTACCTCTCCCACCAACACTACCAACCACATTGTCACCAATAAAAACACCCCACTTGCTTTTTGTATAATTAATCCCACTACCCAAAATAACATTGTTATCTTGAGAACGTTGCATTCCTGCAGTTCCACCCCGCAAAAGGTCAGAAACATTAACAGGGGCTGCATTCTCATTATTCCCTGAAAACTGTTGGGCTGTAGAGCTATCACGAACAAGCGACCGTGGACTAATGAGAGACTTTTTATATTGCTCGTCTGTATCTAGGGTTCTGACCAATAAATTTTTGCTATCGTCCGCAAGAACATTTACGATAGAACTCTTATCGCTCTTACCAGAAAGGGTTTTGGTTAAAAAATTTGCGTAATCTTCAGAAGCATTCAAACCAGCAACAGAGAGAATGCTTTGTGGATAAGACACACCGGCACTTTTTACACCCTCAAGAAACGTGTTTCTAAAATCAGGATTTGCTGAAAAAACAGGCGTAACATTCGATAAGAATGTAGCCGCTGTAGCCAACGAAAG
>NZ_JBHIOI010000194.1:0-898 GCF_042195415.1 Bartonella sp. CE47NXGY
TATTATTTACCAGATCGTGAAGTGCAGTTTCTTTATAATGCTGAGAAGGGGTATCCGCGATTTGATTGTGCAATTGCGGTGGTTTCTGGTATCCATGCGGCGGCTTGCCAAACAATAGACCCTTATAATTCTGGAGGCTTGATTGCTCTTGAATTGAGTTTTGATGTGAAGGGGGTGGAAATTTTTGAAGAAAAGGTAAGCGTTGGATGTTTACGTCGTGCACTCGAGAAAGCTTTAGAAAAGGCAATGACTGAGGTTGATCTTGGCAAGATGCTTCACTCTCAATATAGAATCCTGCCTTGGGAAAACAAAACTGTGGTCCCTCGGTTGGCTTCTTATTCCCTGCGTTATCTTGCGGCTCTGGCTTTGATGGGCGATGTTGAAACTTTACACTCTTATCAGAAAAGCTTTATGGAAGGTGAGAAGCTGGGCTTTGAAACAAGTATCGAAGAGGAGCATCTGGAACGCGCAATGGTGATTGCTCAGGCGGTAGAAAAGACAAAGCAACCCAGTTACGATTTGCTTCAACAGGCGGCAAAGGATTTTTCCATGGAGGTAGAAAGCTATGAATATTTTAGAGCTACAGATCCCAATTTGTGCAATAGAAGAAGAGATTCTTATGAAAAATTGATCGAGGAAAAAAGACAAGAATTAAGGCAACAGGGATATTTTGTTTATGAAAAGGACGCGATTTGTGAGGTTGATGGAAAAAACTATCGTCCTCATATTCTTTACATAAAGGATGGGGAGTTAGAATATATGGATGTAGAAATTAGGATTGATGAAAAAATTTATTGAGAAAAATAAAGAGTTTAGATAATTTAAAAAGAGCTTAAACCTAAAAATAATGCGTAAAAAGCGCGAAGCGTAAAAGCAGAGGGGAACAATGCAGGAGAAA
>NZ_JBHIOI010000195.1:0-889 GCF_042195415.1 Bartonella sp. CE47NXGY
GTCGCATCTGTCATGAGTTTGTGGCGTTGTTCTTCTGTCTTTTTTTGTTGGTCATAGCGTTGATAAGTTTTGAGAACGCGACTGATAATAAGACCTAATCCCGCAAGAGAAAGACAAATTAAAAACATGATACTGGCGGCAGCAAGAGGCTTCATAACATAACATAACGCAATAAAACCGATGGTACATAAAAAAAGCAAAGACATGAAGAATGAAATGCTAATAAACCCATAGAAAATTGCTTGAAGGCGTACTTGCTTGACTGTGCTTTTAAGCCCTCCACCGACAAGATGGTTTAAAAGAGGAGCGATAAACTTATGCATTGCTTAACGACGTAGTAATTGAGAAAGAATAAAACCAACCCCTGCGGCAAACAAAACGCTTTTGCCAGGATTTTTGCGAACGCATTGATTCAGAGTTTGTTCAAGATCACTAATTTTGTCTTTTGCTTGAGACATCATGTCTTCACCACTTTCTTTCGCTGAGTGATATAGTTTTTCCGCTTTGTCTTTGGCGGCGTTGAATTTGTTTGCACCAAGATCTGTTAGGGTTGAGGTAATCCCTGAAATTTCAGTGCGTAACGTTTCTAATTGTCCTTGTAGGTCTTTTTGTTGGTCTTTTTCTACGGCTGATTTATCGTGCTGTGTTGTTTTATTATGGGCCATGGTATTTTTCCCTCTTGATTCATTGATATTTGTATTGGTGTGTTCATAGTGATCATTTGCATTGGAGTGAAAATTTTCACTGCTTGAGTAACGCCAAAAGCTTTTTTTGGTTCCTTTCATTTTGTCGAATTTAAAATTGTTTTTGATAAAATAAATCTTTCCTATACGATATGCTTTGTCTGTAAAGGGTCGCATCTGTTGAGAATTGTCTTATGCTTTTGCAG
>NZ_JBHIOI010000196.1:0-884 GCF_042195415.1 Bartonella sp. CE47NXGY
GATGGCATGCTGTCAAAGCCTGAATCAGGTTATATGTATGTTAAGGATGAAAATGCACTTGGTGGCATACGTGCGGTGCCAATTGCAGGCAGTGGTTCAGAACATAAATTAATTCAAGAACAGAAGGAGGAGGAGCGTAAAAACCAACAAATGCAAATGCGAATTCTGGAAACAGCAGACAGGTCAAATCGTATACTCTCAGCATCTAAAGAATTGCTAAAAACTATTGAGGAACACCCGCATGTTGTTGGTTTCACTGGTCCTATAATGTCGTTCCTTCCTAATTCTAAGGCAAAAGATTTTGGGCATATGCTCGATTCATTGAAGGCAAGTATCGGGCTTGATGCCTTGAGAAAAGCAAAAGCATTTTCACCAAATGGCGCATCTGGCTTTGGGAATTTGTCTAATATGGAATTGCAAGCATTGCAAAACTCTGTAGCGGCGTTGTATCAAGATCTTTCTGCAGAGCAAATGAAGAAATCTTTAAAAACAGTTATTGACACTTTCAATAAATCCAATGCAGCAACGCGCGCAATTCTTTTTGGTGGTGCAGAAGCAACAAACGAGCTCGTTCGAGCCGCCTATGGGCAAGATGCTTATAAGGGAAATCATGCACAGTCAAATGATCCACTAGAAAAACAGATAGAAGCATTGCCGGAAGGCATGTTGTTCGTTGATAGAGATGGACGCATTAAGGAGAAACAAACCAATGGCTGAAGTAATCCCCCCTCTTATTAATCGTAAAAACACAAGAGTCATTGGGCATATAAGTGACTATACACCAGAACAGCTTCAAGAGCTTTTCGCGAAGAATAAGGAAAGGCTAAGTGGTTCTGTTACAGGAAATAATGGTGCAACAGAGGAAGATGGTCCACATCCAAGTG
>NZ_JBHIOI010000197.1:0-877 GCF_042195415.1 Bartonella sp. CE47NXGY
ACTTTTCTCAAAAGTTTTAAGCGTTTTCTCATGAAGAATATACATATCAAACGGCAATCCTCTTTCATCAACAACTTTTGTCAAAGCAATACGGATGAAATCAGACACCGTAAGTCCTAAACTTGCTAATATTTCACCGGATTTTTTTTAACGCCCTATCTATGCAGGCACATACAACATCTTTTGTCACACCCATATTAAACACCTCCTTTGATTACCTCTCTTTTACCGTATGGCTTAATAGGGCTTATACAGTATAAGGCTTTATCCTTGCCCTTACCGTATCATATCTATTGATCTTGCACGCGCTATTGCGTTGATTTTCTCCTGTTGTCTCTGTTGCAAAAACTTAACTGCCATTTGAAACTCTTTTATGCGTTCTTTATTATAAGACTGTTCTTTGGGGATTGCTTTTGATAAATCAAAACCATATTTATGAATGGCATCATGTCCAAAACGTTTATCTAAAACACTTTGTAGCTTTAAAAACTCTTGATTAACCTGCTCTGGTATCTTTGAATAACTATCACAACCAGCTTCAACGTTTTTCATAAAAGTCACTGCTTCTTGTGAAAGTGACGGAACCTCAACTTTCAATCGCTCACGCTCCCGTGTAACACTATCCATATGTGTCTCATAAGAATTCTTATAAAAGGATTGAAGCTCTCTCATAGTAGAAACAGCAAGAGGAACATGATAAAGCGCTTCTTTTCGTTCTTTTCCTGTAGCCTTCAATTTATCGATAAAACGATCTGACCCACGCAGTTCGCCTGCTCTATCAGGTTCCCTTTCCAAAATATCAGGAAGTTTATCGCCTTTACCTGCTAAAATCGTTTGCTCAATCCTAAACGCAGCCTCTTGTGGATCTCTATAAATA
>NZ_JBHIOI010000198.1:0-866 GCF_042195415.1 Bartonella sp. CE47NXGY
GGACCACCAAAAATACCGATGACCTCAGGGGTATGGCTGCGGATTTTCATTTGCAAGCCAAGTGCTTTGACACCAAGACCGCTCACATCAATTTGCATATCAGAGCCGCCCGGTTGATAGGTTTCTGTAATTTCTTCCAACGTAGGTAATTTGAGGGTTTCAAGATCAAGGTGAAGATTCACATCATCATCAACAATCAAGGTAAAACCGCGTACAATGCGTAAAGTCATGCTTTAACTCCTTGCTGCTTTGCGATAAGTTTCAAGCGTATCGCCAAATTGATAAGTCATTTTCTTTTGGATATCTTGCGCCAAACGGTCAAAATAAGCGCTATTGCGCCGGCTGCCGAAACTCAAATCTTCTAAAGGTGGCACTTCTTCTGCATCAAATTCGACCCGCAATTTTCCCAATTGTAAAGTGCTGTTGGAATTTAAATCGCGGTCAAACCAAACCCGCCCACCAAGCAATGCACCACGCGCAATCATATCATCAAGAAAGCTGGTCAAAGAGCGGGTAATGGCAATAACATGTTGACCAGTAAGGTTTTCATCATTCGCCCAAGGGCGCAAATTGTTAATGATGGTTTTTTCCAAGGCTGCACGGGTGCGCACCACATTGACAAAGCGCCAAAGTGGATCACTGGAGGTGGTATGATTTCCCCATAAAATGCGCCCATTGGCAGCCATTTGCCCATGCGCATTTTGACTAAGTCGTGCTGGAATAAAGGTCGCAATATCGGCTTGGTTAAGGCGATTTGCCTCATGATCAATTTCGCCATCAAAATAGCTAATGGGGCGTGCTGTCCCTAAAATGCCATGCACATCTTGGTTGGAAGGAGACCAAAAAACACCGCCCCTTTGCTTGTC
>NZ_JBHIOI010000199.1:0-860 GCF_042195415.1 Bartonella sp. CE47NXGY
TCACGAAGTTCTCCAGTGCTTAAATCGGGCGCTTTGTAATATCGCTCGCTTTCAAACCAACGGCATTCAACAAGCGTGACCATCCGACGACCGTTTTCAACATCAATGCTCCCTTCATCACTGTAATAATCAAGATCATTATGGTGAACACCTTCATGAGAGCTCCCATCCCTTGCCCAATCTGCACTCAGCTCTGTCCAATGAGATTTGGGAAACATCTGCTTAGCTACTTCTAACGGCTTGCGGTCTACATACCACAAACGTTGTGCATCGGTTAAATTCGGTTGCACTGCCGCACTATCCCAGACCATTTTTAAAGGATCTAAACGCGTAATGACCGGTTCACCATCGAGGCTGTTCTCATAATCAAGGCGGGTATCAGTCCACCCCATTCCACAAATGACAGCATCTTGGAAAGCATCACTATCTGCATATTCAGCATGTGCCATGTCGCGAAACCATTCTGCTGCTCCTGTAAGCAATTCACTTGGCAATGCCTTCCCTATTTGACGAGGAATGAATTGCACTTCTCGCTTATTGTTGCGTTCTGAACCCACAACAGCATTCACAAGCGGAGCAATACGATTAAAAGTCATAACGGGGCGGCGTTGCTTTTTTAACGCCGATAAATCTTCTTCATTCCATTGATCACCATTGTAAAAACCAAAATCCTCCCGCGCATGTTCACGCCATTTGTTCACATGCTCCACATCTTCTTTGTACCAGCTCACAAGCTTACGAAACAAACCTTCATGAGAGAGATCAGATACATTGCTGTCTTTTTCTAAACGTTCATCATCATGCATCATTCTGCCATCCATGAGGTACTCTCATATTCCATTCTGCCGCTATAAGCTGGT
>NZ_JBHIOI010000200.1:0-858 GCF_042195415.1 Bartonella sp. CE47NXGY
AAGATTGGAGCCTATTTCCATTAAATCGACACCAAACAGCCATTCAATGAGTTCATTGATTTTTTTCGAAATCCAAGAGAGTGGTGAAAAGTTTTTAAAGAACGTCAAGAGGTTATTGAAAACATTACTACATAAGCTGTAAAAAGAATCCCATAACTTGCTTATAAAGCTTATGACTGTGTCCCAATTTTTGTAGAGCAGATATCCAACTCCAACAAGAGCTGCAATGCCGCCAATTATCCAGCCAATAGGTGTGGTCATGATAGCAACACCAAGCGATATAAAAGCAGAACTAACGGCAGTTATTGCCGAAATCAGTGTACCTACAAGAGTTAAAGCAAGACTGGCAACAGCAGAAGCAGCTGAGGCTAATGCTGAAAGCAGTGATCTTCCCAGAGTTGCGGAAAATCTAATAAAAGCTTTATCTGCTGTGATTATTTTTGAGAGCAGGGATTTTCCAAGTTTTACAGCCAGACCGGTAACTTTAGAACCAACAGAAGTGAAGGCTGAAAGCACTGGTCCTGAAAGAGCGAAAGCAAGCCTGATAAAAACTGCGCTTACTATGGTTAGTGATGTAAGTAGCCAGCCATTGATTTTGTCCCAATTTTTGTAGAGCAAATATCCAGCGCCTACAAGAGCTGCAATGCCACCCATTAACCAACCGATAGGCGTCGTCATTATAGTATAGCCAAGTGTGACAAACGCTGCTCCCGCTGCGGCTAATGCGGCAATGAGTGGACCAAAAATGAATGAACCAAGAGCTACAAGCCCCACCTTGAAAAGGGTTATTTCACCAATCAGAGGTTCTAGCCATTGGAACCAGCCTTTAATCCTCTCTGTGAGATCACTGATGCCTTT
>NZ_JBHIOI010000201.1:0-857 GCF_042195415.1 Bartonella sp. CE47NXGY
GAAAAAGACAGAGCCTCCTTTGTTTCTGCTGGGGCTTTGATCATGGGCGATGATGTCAATATCACCAGCCAGAATACAAGCAATTCAACGATTATCAATTCAGGGCGTATTGCGGCAAACCACCAATTGCATGTGCATGGTGGGGATATTTTTAGTAAAGGGGGGCATTTTGCGGCGGGTAACGATGCTGTTCTCCTTGCGGAGAAGAATATTCGTTTAGATGCAGGGCGCACAACGGTTGACGGCGTGGAGACAGTATTAAACACCGAGGCGCTTTCTGCTGGGGGCAATGCGAGCGTAATTGCCAAACAAGATATCACCGCCTCAGGGGTGGGGATCACTACCGGAGGTGATCTTGCCATGGCTACAGAAGAAGGTAACTTGACGATCGGTTCAGCAGAAACCCATTACCATGATGAACAGGGTGATGCCACCATGCATCATAAATCAGAAGTCAACTCTGGAGGCTCAACAACGCTTTCCTCTGGAAAAGATTTGAATATTTTAGGCTCTGATGTTCAAACAAAGGATAAACTTCTCTTGCAAGCTGAGAGGAATGTTTCGATTGATGCCACACGCAACAGTATGGACAATCAGAATGGGAGTGAAACATCTCATGTTGCCTTACACAATGGCTCTCATCTAAGTTCTGGAAAAGAGACCACTGTTCTATCGGGTGGCGATATCCATATTGCTGCTTCCGATATAGATGCCAAGGGTAATGTTGCTCTTGGCGCCCAAGGGGAGGTAACAATAGGGGTGAGAAACGATGAGATGGAATATCATCTTCGCACCAAAAACACGAAAGTGGATATGCAAGCCTCTCATGCCGTTGGCTCTTCGATAAAATCGGGAGG
>NZ_JBHIOI010000202.1:0-847 GCF_042195415.1 Bartonella sp. CE47NXGY
ACGGGGCGGCGTTGCTCTTTTAACGCCGCTAAATCAGCCTCATTCCACTGATCACCATTGTAAAATCGAAAATCCTCTCTTGCATGTTCGCGCCATTTGTTCACATGCTCAACATCTTCTTTGTACCAGCTCACAAGCTTGCTAAACAAACCTTCTGTCGACAAATCTGATGCGTTACTTTCTTTCTCTAAATGCTCTTCATCATATATCATTCTGCCATCCATGACGTGCTTTCATAAGTTTCTCTACCGCTATAAGCTGGTCTCTTCTGTTTTTGCATCGGCTGTTCATACCCCACACACATTAACCCAAAGGCATCCGCACCATGACTGGACCAATCATGCTCTGCTCCCAAGCCAATATTGCGCTTCTCATCCCATTTCTCATGATACCAATTCAGTGCTTTACGACCCGCTACGGTTGTCTCTTCGTTAAACCATACTGAAGGTAAAATACGTCGCACCGCCTCTATTCGCATCTTAACAGCACCTGCCCCTTGATTAGGAATGACTTGCGTTTCAAAACCCGCATCATTTAAAGCACTCTCAAAACTCACATTGTGTACACGGTCTCTTGTTGCACCATCATGGGGGAGAACCATCAATGCCTTCTCATAGCCATTCTGACGTAACCAGCCTATGTGCTCGGATAATGGCTGTCCCTGTGCTTCGTAATAATTAAGCACTCTAATTTCTCGCCCCACAAACTGTGCTATCCATATCGCCGTGGCATCTGCCTTGGCGCCTGTCCCCCCAATATCCCAAAAAGCACGTATTTGCATTAAAGGGTCACGAGCAACACGCCCTATCCGCCCCTCTTGCTCGGCTGCCAACATTTCCTTTTGATA
>NZ_JBHIOI010000203.1:0-818 GCF_042195415.1 Bartonella sp. CE47NXGY
GTTCTATCAACCTTCTCAAAGCCTATCGGCAAAAGTTGACCATCCAAACTCATCTGATAAAAGCCACCATCACCAGCAAAAAAAGCATCACTCCCACGACACGCTATAGAGGCTGCATTGCGCGCTCCGCGCTTGTCTTGAAGCTTTTGAAAAATAAAGGGGACTTTAGAGCCTAGCGTAAAACAACCAGCATAAATAGCAGAACGCAAAAAAACGAGGGGATTGCTCGATTCCGTTGCCCCTTGAACATATTCTCCATCATTAAAATTATGATAATAACAATCTTTATCACCTACCGTCCAATGAGTTGCATCATTCAAACCCGACCAATGGATGCGATTGGGATGATCTGTTAATTGCATCAAACAAACAAAATCACCCCAAACCTTCACCAATCCTGCTTTCGGGGGATTGCCTCCTAAATCTTCAAACCGTTCAGAGCTATGAGTATTAAAGACTTGTGGTTTATCATTTTTATTCACCGCAATAATAGTTTCACCAAATAATGCAAACGACCATTTATTCTCTTCATTTGCTTGATAGGTCACACCACTTTGACTTATGTCTTTCCAACCCTTCGTTTGACTATCATAACTGTAAAGCTTTTTGGCTCCTCCTACGATTATCTTAACACCATTGCCACTTCTAAAGGCTATGCACCCCAACGGCTTTTCTTCTAAAGCATGAGACACTACCATTGCATTAGGCATCGGAATGTAACAGCCATCAGCCGGTAAAACATTCACAAGCATATCCGTAAAACTGCCGTTGACAACCGCAACATCTGGTCTGTAATCAGCGATTGGAAAATAAACCAT
>NZ_JBHIOI010000204.1:0-818 GCF_042195415.1 Bartonella sp. CE47NXGY
ATATCAGCGCTACCTGCATCAGCGTCATTTGGATTTATAGACAAATTGACGCGTATGTTTACAAGTGTAGATACTATGGAGAAGTATAATAAACTTTACAACAAATACGCGAGTGAATCATATATTGGCTCTACGCATTCTGAAAAGATACTCGAAGCAAAAGAATATGCACACAGACATGGATACACCGAAACTGATTTTATATTGAAACGTCATCTATGGGTTATTTATTGCGGACGCTATGTGAATTTATTGCGGGGTGATTATAATATATTGATGTCACATACGGATCTACCCATGGCTCTACCCAATGTGATAGATCATTTACGCAGGAAATATCTTTGGAAGCCAATGTATTTTATGTGGGCATATAACGAATCAAATAACAGCAAAAATCCAATGATTTATTATGCGAAAGAATTTCTTAAAACTACGAAGGACCCTGAATTTGACTTAGAAGAACAAATTACTGATCTAGTATATAATGTGAGAAACGGTTATTATGAAACGATTGAATTACTAAAGAAACGTTGCAACACCATAGAATGGATATACTATATAATGAAACCGTAATAGAGATTGTCATTTAACGATCAAAATGTTTCTGAAGAGCATTAAGAGCAACGCGTAATGAATTCACAAGGTGCGGTAGCATTTGATCTTCTATAACGAGGGACTGTAACGCAGCATGAAGATTATACTGTCTATAGAGGCATTGGGCTTCTTTTAGTGCCTCTTGCATGTTTATAAACTGCTCTGTTGCAAATTCTACCCATTTATCTCTTGCCTTATCATCAGATGATGATGGCATTTCGTCA
>NZ_JBHIOI010000205.1:0-812 GCF_042195415.1 Bartonella sp. CE47NXGY
TCGCATCACTCGAGCCTGATACTATAGAGCCAGCTGCAAGTGATGTAAGCTTGCTGTTCTCTTTATTGTCCCCATGCGTCGCTACAAACGCACCTTTAGTCTTGCCCCATAACAATGCATCGCCTTGAACTGCTTGCGTAATATTACTTAGTTTTTCATCAAACTTTTTGACCTCATTAGACAGATGAGTGTTCACATTCTTGACACTCGTATCAAGACCCGCAAAGGCGCTACCAACATCGTTATGTGAATTAGTCGTTACTGTACCATCGTCAGAAACATTAGAGATTTTATAAGTCGGAGCTGTAAAAACACCCTCTTTAAAGGATGCTTCTCCACCTAAAAACTTAACTACATCCTCACCGATTTTGTTAACCTGTCCACCCGTGATTGCATCACGTGAATCCTTGGCAATCTGACCATCAGCAACATTATGAAGACCAACAGCTGCCTTATCCTTACCTTTGCCTAAAGTCACACTCGTGTAATCAATGCCGCCATTATCACCCTCTTTTTTATCGTAATGAACAACAGCCGAGTCATCTGATTGAAGACTGTTAGAAAGATCTTTCAGACTTGCATCAAGCTGACCCTTGTTAACCGCTTCATTATTCTTTGTTGCTTCACCAACACCTGAAAGTGTCCGCTCTTTGCCCTTGTCATCCAGAAGACTTATTTCTGTGCCTTCTACTTCTTTACCAATAGTGATAATTTTCGTCTTCTCATCCTGCTTGACAAGGCTATCACTGACAACATTGGTAACATCATTATGAACATTCGTGATAGAACTCGCAACTCCAGCAAATGCTTCC
>NZ_JBHIOI010000206.1:0-812 GCF_042195415.1 Bartonella sp. CE47NXGY
TCCCCTTTTTTAGCAAAATGTCTCATCTGTTTATTAAGCACAAAGATATTTTCCAACCTCTTTAAACCAACCTCTATTGTCCCCCAATAGTTCCCCAAAACCTTAACGATGAGAACTGAAAGCCACATAAAATCCATTTCCGCTGTCAATCAACTTCCATCCCTCATATAATCGCATATTTTAAAACAGAAACCAAAACGATAAAGAGCAAACCGTTTCAGCTTTTATATGCAAAATAAAAGCGAGCCTGTTACCCATCTCTTTTTGTGTAATTTTCGCAATGCGTATATAATTTTATTTTGGCAGAATATGAAATTTCAAGGAGTAAAGCTAATATCCATCATCACTCTTCAGCTTTACGGGCTTAAAGCATCCACGACAACGACAATTAATTGATGTAAATTACACATTTTATGCTTTTATTTATCGCATTCTTTAATGGAGATATCCTCTTCAGTTACAATAGGGCATCCTAAAACAGGATACACTTGTGTTCCTCATTCACGCACTTTTTTAATATTTCCCAGCGCATCCACGCTCATTTCAAAACAGTATGTGTAAATAAGATATAATAGCCCCCGTAAAGTGAACCATCAAAACCGCCCCTTGTTACGCCACGTCCTTCTTTACCTTCATGCCCCTTTTCACTTCATAAAAGTAGTAGCTGAGCATCATCATACCATTTGTCTCTCATGTTACAACAGCCATTGACCTTTGAGAGCGTCCATAAGAGGCATTTCAGTCTTTTTTCAAATATTACTCACCGACATAGAGCCCCCACACACACCCTTTTATGACGTGCAAGCCAATGA
>NZ_JBHIOI010000207.1:0-809 GCF_042195415.1 Bartonella sp. CE47NXGY
TTACTTTATTGACTGCAATATCCTTAGCTAGATCAAATTTTATATTATTATTATCTTTGCCTTTGCTAATTTGAAGATTTGTACTTCCAGCGGAAAAATCTACCGCGCTGTCCATGATAACGGTCTTATCATCCTTACCCCCAACAGATAGTTTCCAACCACCATTTCTTACGACACTTTCTAAGTCTTTTAACTGTACAACATTTACTGCATCAGTAGGCTCACTACCAGCCGCTACTCCGATAATTTGTCGTGTTTGTGGATTATCAGCACCATCATAACCAACACTCACAGCTCCCAGCGTACTTTTCCACTGAGATGTGCCATTTGTTGCAACCCCATCCTTTAAAGAAGGAGCATAACCTAAAAGACCAGCAGCCCGATCAGCGACAGAATCATTCCCTATAGCGACGCCTCCCTCCACTGTTGCTTTCGAATAAAAACCAAAAGCCGTAGCATTCTTTGCTGTTGCGTATGCACGATGACCAACAGCAGTCGAACCATAGCCCAAAGCCTTAGAAACAGCACCCACAGCCGTTGAATAATCACTCCCCGCAGTTGTATGATCGTCTGGTCCAACCGATTCATTATATTCGGAACCTATCGCGATGCTGTCTTTGCCTAAAGCATGAGCCATGTAGCCTATAGCAATGCTATCCACTTCATTTGATACCCAGGCTTGATAACCTAGAGCAATACCACGCTCCCCCCCCTTATCCACCTGTGCCTGAGAACCTATAGCTATCGAATGCTGACTAAACGCATTTGCCTGATTACCTATAGCAATACCATACAGCGCCTCCTTTGTT
>NZ_JBHIOI010000208.1:0-806 GCF_042195415.1 Bartonella sp. CE47NXGY
TCTTCAAATTAGCAAAGGCAAAGATAATAATAATATAAAATTTGATCTAGCTAAGGATATTGCAGTCAATAAAGTAAATGCAGGAAGCAGTACCTTAGATGCAACAGGCTTAGTGATTACAGGTGGACCGAAAATAATCATTTCTGGGATAGATGCTGGGGGTAAAAAGATTACAGGAGTGTCGGATGGCACTGGAGCGAACGATGCAGTTAATTTTTCACAGTTAAGCAAAACCAATGAGAGTCTTTCGTCCACAGCGAGAAATCTGGAAACGGCTATGGCCAATACATCAAAATATTTTGGTGGAGGTGCAGGAGTTGCTGGTTCTGCTATGACGGGACCAACTTATAACTTATCCAAGATTGATACAAAGGGTAATATAACAGAGGGCTCTTTTAAAGATGTTGGTAGTGCATTTACTGGTCTTGATACAAATATCAAGAATGTGAATGCACGGATTAAAGAGGTTTCTGAAGGAGTAGCACAGGATTCTTTGAATTGGAGCAAGGAAGCCAATGCCTTTGTAGCGCGTCATGAGAAGAAGCAAGAAGAAAAAGGCAAAGCTGTAAGAACACAAGAAAACAGTAGAATTACGTTCCTTGCAAATGGTGAAATTACCCAAAACTCAACAGATGCAGTAAATGGTGGTCAGCTCTATACAATGGGTAACACGCTTGCAACCTATTTTGGTGGAGGTGCTGGATATGATGAAGTGGGCATATGGAGAGAACCGGATTTCAAGATCAAGCAGTTTAGTGAGGATGGTACTTCTTTTGACAAGAACTATACGAATGTAGCTGATGCAC
>NZ_JBHIOI010000209.1:0-797 GCF_042195415.1 Bartonella sp. CE47NXGY
CAATTTTTTGAAGTTCCTATCCCTCCACATCTCGTGACCCATTCATCAAATAATTTTGGATTTTTTTTAAATTCTGCAACGCTATAGGTTTTTTCACAGCCAGCAGCGATAATTCCAGTGCCAAGTAGCAATGTTGTTATGAGAACTTTATTCATTATTTATTGTCCTGTTGTTGTTTAGCTTTAGCGCGCTCTTCTGCTTCTCTCTTGGCTTGTTCTTTTGCTTTTTGTTCAGCTTTCCATTTTTCATGTTTAGCTTTTTGTTCAGCTATAAGTTCATCTATACCTTTCCTATACTCCTCTGCTGCTTTACGACTTCTTTCTGCTGCTTTTGCTTCATATTCTTTTTGAAGTTCTAAAAATGCTAACCGCATGTTTTCACAATTCTTTGAAGTTCCTGCGAATCCACATTTCGCATCCCACTCTAAGCGTAAATTTTTATCTTTTTTAAATTCAGCGACGCTATAGGTTTTTTCACACCCAGCTGTGATGAGCCCAGTGCAAAGTAGCAATGTTGTTATGATGATCTTGTTCATGATTTATTGTCCTGTTGTTTAGCTTTAGCGCGCTCTTCTGCTTCTCTTTCCGCTTGTTCTTTTGCTTTTTGTTCTTATTCAGCTTGCCTTTTTTGATATTCAGCTTCTCTTTTTTCAAGATCGGACATTATTTTAGCTCTAGCTTTTTTTAATGCTTCATGAAGGTTCTCTTCCGCTTGACGCTCTCTTTCTGCTGCTTTTGCTTCATATTCTTTTTGAAGTTCTAAAAATGCTAACCGCATGTTTTCACAATTCTTTGAAG
>NZ_JBHIOI010000210.1:0-785 GCF_042195415.1 Bartonella sp. CE47NXGY
TTTCGCGTGCCACTAAGTGATGAAGCTTTGAGAGTTATTGAAAAAACTTTCCCCTTTGAAAAGAATGGTTTTCTCTTTTCTGGTCTTAAAGGCAACCCCATTTCTGATGCCACCATGGCAAAATATATGACAATTTGCGGCTTAACCTATCGTCCCCATGGTTTTCGTTCAAGCTTACGGGATTGGATAGCAGAGACAACGTCAACACCATTTGAGATTGCCGAAACTGTTCTTGCACATACAGTTGGGAGTTCAGTGACGAAAGCCTACATGCGAACGGATTTTTTAGAACAGCGACATGTTCTCTTGGAACAGTGGGCTTCATTTATAACAGGATAGAATTTTTACAATTACCTCTGCAGTGTTTTTTTAGTTATTTTGACGAGAAATTTGATATGTCCAATTCTGTGAAAATAACAGTTTTAAATGTGTAAAGCTATTATTGATAGTCTCCATGAGACGAGCAAATTTAAGAATCCATTTTCTAAAGAATTTCGCGCGTCTCAGAGTATGTTTAGAGTCGGATATTTGGTTTTTGTGTAAAAATACTTACTAATGCATCCATAATACGTGAAAAATCAAGCGCTAATAAGAGTATAATGAGTACAATCCATTTCGTATAACGCGACATCACTTTTATACTTTTGTAGGTCATGATGATTTCTTGGAGGATTTCTTTTTCTGCTTCTGTAAGTTCTGTATCGTCTTGTGTTTTTTTTCTAGCCATGTTTCCACCCACACACGCGTTCACCTAGATTATTGTGCTTTAAGATCTCTCTTGCTAA
>NZ_JBHIOI010000211.1:0-778 GCF_042195415.1 Bartonella sp. CE47NXGY
GTGTTTCTAAAATCAGGATTTGCTGAAAAAACAGGCGTAACATTCGATAAGAATGTAGCCGCTGTAGCCAACGAAAGAACTTTAACAAAAGAAAAACGAGAACGTTTTAATTCACTCGCTGCTTGTGGGGCATATAATTTTTTCATAACAAACTCTCCAATGAAAAAACTTAGAAACACCTCCAAAACATAAAAAAGACACATTTTAGCATTATTGATCCCTTTGGAATTTAGAGTAGAGGATCATTGCTTAGAGTGTGAACATTTTGATTCTTTAGTCTTGTTCTGTTTGTGCTCTCTGTATTGAGATCTAAATGCTTGTCTTTTTGATTATGTTTTGTGGACATAAAGATAACACATTTAGAGTCTAAGGGTTTTAGTGTGCTGTTTTTTCCTAACTAAAAAAGAGGCCTTGTATATTTGATATTACTTTTTACTTGGTAGTGATTACTATAAAATCCTTCGTACTAGGTTTTAGTATGTATTTTCCTAACTATAGACTTTATTTTTATTAGAAAGCATGGTTTTATTAATAATAAGTAAAGTAAAAAGAAATTGTAATATGTCCGGAATATATTCTTCTTTGGATAACTGGCTTTTTAGTTGGATTTTTTCTTTTTAATATATCATATAATGATATATGCGTGGTCCCGTGATGTACCTTTTATCTTTACGCACTACTTATCCCCCCTTTGAATTATTTTATCAAAATGAGTCTTACTAATATACATTTTCATACAGCTATAGGCTGTTCAAGAAAATAGCAACATAAAAATATA
>NZ_JBHIOI010000212.1:0-770 GCF_042195415.1 Bartonella sp. CE47NXGY
GACCCTTTTCTTGATGATAGTTACAGAGATGAAGGCTTTCAACAAACAGGTGCTGTAGGCAACGGCATTTTACAGCTCGCCATTGACCCAACATTCTATACTACTCCTTTAAAAGCGCCTGTCACCCTTGACTGGACAAATGAAGTGATCATTGCGCAAGAGTTGACAACGGCTTGCGAAAAAATCAACCCCTATCAAAATTTTGCACCCCTGCCTGGTACAGTAACCCTTGAACCCGCAACAGACTTCTGGCATGAACAGCGCACCGATTGGCTCTCGGGTATCACCAATCAAATCATCATGGGCTGGAACCGCGGCAGTACCATACGTAGAACAGAAGTAAGCGATAATTTCATCAACACACACCAAGAACAAATCGACTTTTTAAGACAAATTACCCTTCACTTTAAAATTGAAGGTTTTGGCAGTAGCGAAATCTTGGAAAGTCTTACCTTTGATGGTGTGAATGTTTTACCAAAGAGTCTCCTTATTGCCGATAGCAAGGGCACCCTTGAGGGCGCTTTCACGATTCCACAAAATATTACGGCTGGCACAAAAAACGTTGTGGCAAGGGGAAAAGGTGGAACCATTGCAACGGGGCTTTTTACCGGTCAAGGTCTGATTGATGTGAAAGTGATGCGGCGCACCACCACGGTGAAGATATGGACGCAAGTGGACCCACAAGCGCAAGTTTTTACCCCCGATGAAACACGGCAAATCACCGGTATTGACTTTCATCTTTGCAAAATCGGTAATGAGAACCATGATTT
>NZ_JBHIOI010000213.1:0-766 GCF_042195415.1 Bartonella sp. CE47NXGY
TTATGAGGGTTTGGCAGTTTCCGTTGAGGGGAAGGATGCACTCTTTTTGAGGGCTGGAGTGCATCCTTTCCATGGATTGAATGCACTCTTTGGAGGCTAAAGTGCATCCATAGGGAAAGGCATATTCCATAAGAAACAGAGATAACAAAAAGATTTGTTTTTATATTTTTATTGATAGGTTGCTGTATTTGCGAGGGCTATTCATTCTTTATTCTCAATATTTAAGATGATTATGTGATAAGGGTTGTTCGTCAATACAATCGTAAAAGACGCTGATGTATTTTTATAAAAATTGAGATATTTTTGTGCCTTTTTCTTGTTTTTTTTGTGTTTACACAAGATATGCACGGCTTTTCAACAGTTTGTTTTTTTAGCTTTGCTAATGGCGATGGCGTTGGCTAAACACTTCAATTGTTTTAACTGCTTCAATACCGCCTTAAAAAACAGTGCTTTATAATATGACAAAATAAGCTGTATAACTTTTGATTCTTACGCGATGCTAGAAAAAGGGGAATGTTAGGAGAGATGTTGTCTATATTCTTAGTTTATCTCTTAAGTTAGGAAGATTAACATACTTTCCGAATCTATTTTTTATTCGGTTTGACGGTTAAAGAGCAATATCTGAATGGAATCACACTTGTCTCATGTTTTTATTCTCACGCTTTAGATTTTTTCTCATAGGGATTTTGTTTTTAATGGGGGATTTTGTTTTTTAATGGGAGTTTACGCGACTCACATAAAACAGAATGTTCTAAATAGAATATAT
>NZ_JBHIOI010000214.1:0-766 GCF_042195415.1 Bartonella sp. CE47NXGY
ATTCATAAAATGAAACCTTCAAAACATTCCCCATCTATTGGTTTTGGAGGTTTTGGAGGTTTTTGGGGGTATGGGGGTTCTTTTTACCCCCCCTTTATATATATTTTTTAGTCAAAAATAAAAGTTATTATATTTCAAGTAGTTAATATTTTACAGATCTAAAAAACAACCTATATTGAAATTACAACCTATAAATTCAACCAATAATATATGTTTTGTAGGTGTTTTGGGGGTTTTAAAAACAGACAAAACCTATCTGTAAAATAATTCATAAAACTTATCAAAATACTCATTCTGATGTTTTAAAGTCCATGGTGCATTTGTCTTGATTAACAGGTCAATTAACACATCAAATAAACAGCAAATTTCACTATTTTGCTGATCTGATCCCGTATCATGGGCTGTGGATAAACAGCATTTAAAAAACTTTTTGAAAAAATTTATCCGCTTTTTAGCATTTTCCGAATTTTTCACACTATTCATTCAAAATGGATTTAATAAGCTTCATTTTGATTCTTTTGAAGAGAATTAATCAATAGAATATATTGTCATGGAGTTTATTCTTTATGCTTCGCCCTCATCATTATGATCATGAACATGTCTCTTTACGCTCTCTCTTGGAATATTATCGTCAACAAGCAAAATCACCCCGTGAATTGGGAACGCTGTTTGAAAACCTTGTCATGGCTTATCTTATGCATGACCCTCTCCATTATGGACGATATGAAAAGGTAGAAACCTATTATGAATGGGCTGAAGAGCGTGA
>NZ_JBHIOI010000215.1:0-764 GCF_042195415.1 Bartonella sp. CE47NXGY
CTTTTGCGCTTGAAGAAGCGTTTCTGACACGCAAAAATTATAAAGTCATCTTTTGTATTGCTTTCATTGTGGCTGCTTTAAGAATGGCTCTTCGCTTCGTACCCATGTTGCTTGGGTGGAAGTTGGCGGAGTGGGAAGGGGATGTCGTGGCAGCTCTCTCGTTAATTATGGAGCTTATATCATGGTTTATTTTTTTGTTCATCCCTGTTGCCTTTGTGGTTCGTATCATTTTCACGGTTCTGTTGAAAGAAAAGATCGATATGTTGGAGCAAGCAATCTGGAAGCGGAGAAAAACCGCTTCTCAACAAAACAGCGCATGAAGGGGCGGGGAAAATGATAGATATTAAAATAATGGATATTGTTGTTGTACTCTCGTGGGGTGTGGGCTTGACGCTTTTCACGCTGCTTTCTGCCGTGGTCATGATGTTTATTTGGGCATTGTATTACTCTACTTTCAAGCGGGTGAGGCTGTATTGCCAAGTGACAAAAGAATTAAGCCGCGTGCTTGAACAACCTGTCGTTTTTGAGCCGTCTAGTGGGGAAATGCCGATGATTAAGCCGTTATCTGAGGAAAAAGAGTTTTCTCTTTCTGATGAAGAAATCTTAACGATGGAAAGTGCAACGGCGCTTTTAAAGAGTTTGGGGTGGAAGGTGGAAATTGAAGGAAAAGGAGATCATTTGGCCACCTATTATTTACCAGATCGTGAAGTGCAGTTTCTTTATAATGCTGAGAAGGGGTATCCGCGATTTGATTGTGCAATTGC
>NZ_JBHIOI010000216.1:0-760 GCF_042195415.1 Bartonella sp. CE47NXGY
TTAACATATAAAATTATGTTTAATATGCTCTTTGATAAATAATCAATTGACATAAATGCATGGTGTATAGTATCAAGTATCAAGAGGGTATATATGGCAATCGTTAGTTTTAAGCATAAAGGGTTGAAATTATTCTTTGAAAGAGGAGTCTGCAAAGGCATACAACCCGCGCATGCTAAAAAATTAGCAAACATTTTAGTAATTTTAGATACAATATCCGCGCCTGAACAAGTTACTCTTAAATCGTATCGTCTACATGCGCTTACGGGCGATTTAAAAGGTTACTGGTCAATGCGTGTCAATGGAAATTGGCGTGTTACTTTTCGTTTCATTGGGACAGACGTTGAACTGGTTGATTATCAAGATTACCATTGAGTTTTGAGGTGTTATTATGATGTACAATCCTCCACACCCTGGCGGCATTTTGAAAGAAGAATTGCTTGATGAATTAGGGTTAACAGTAACAGAAGCTGCAAATCGTCTTGGCGTTGCACGTTTAACTTTATCCCGCGTCTTAAACTGCCATGCGGCGATTAGTATTAACTTAGCTTTACGGTTAGAAAAAGCGGGTTTAAATGATGCGGAATTCTGGCTTAAATTGCAACAAAAGCATGATTTGTGGCAAGCTCGGCATAACAGCCCAATCCCACATATTTCACCTTTAGAGCAAGTAGGGCATTTTTAGAAAGACTTAGCCCATCTTTCTTCACACCTAGAGGTCATGTTCTTTAAAATCAAGCAGCCCACGATAGTTTTTTAT
>NZ_JBHIOI010000217.1:0-753 GCF_042195415.1 Bartonella sp. CE47NXGY
ACAAGGAAGATTGCCCTTTTTTGTTGAGTTTCCCAATGCTCTCAAAACACTGATTGTTAAAAAATCTACTATGAGTGATTATTGGGGCATTTGGGCGAACAATGTTGCTGAGATTGCACAAAACCATATCACACGCCTTCAAACTATGCTTTCTGATCAAACAAGCGAAGCTTATCATGCCTTTGATGCGTTTTATAAAGAATTAAAAAACAACTTAAACAGTGAGATAAAGCAAGAAGAAGCGATTGAGATGTTAGCGCAACATCTTGTGACGCGTCCCGTGTTTGAAGCCTTGTTTGAGGGCAATGAATTTGTACAAAACAATGCCATTTCGCAAGCAATGGAAAAAATCTTAACAGAACTCGATAAAACAAATATTGAGGAAGAATCCAAAGAATTACAAGAGTTTTATGACAGCGTAAAGTTCCGTGCCTCTGGCATTACCGAACCACAGGCAAGACAAAATCTTATTATCAAACTTTACGAAGATTTTTTTACCAAGGCATTTAAGAAAACCACGGATAGGCTTGGCATTGTTTATACCCCCGTTGAGGTTGTCGATTTTATCATTCATTCTGTTGATGATGTGTTGCGTAATGAGTTTGGAAAAAGCTTGGGATCACGGGATGTCTCTATTCTTGACCCTTTCACTGGAACGGGGACCTTTATCACAAGGCTTTTACAATCAAATCTCATAAAACCAGAGGATATGGAATACAAATTCCGTCATGATATCCATGCCAATGAGATTGT
>NZ_JBHIOI010000218.1:0-752 GCF_042195415.1 Bartonella sp. CE47NXGY
GCTAGACCAATAGCAGCAGCTTGTCTTGCTTCTTTCCGAACATCCTGAATAGCATAATTCAATGTCTCAAACTTTATATCCGTATAGGATTTCGACTCGTTAACAGCATCATTGACAAGACCACTAACTTTCTCATCCGTATACTTATTGGCATCTTCAAGAACTATCTTCATCTGCTCTTCAGTATAATCATGCAACTGACCGCCATTAACAGCTTGCTGAGAACCTGTTTCAATCTTGCCTGCCGCTACATTGTCTATCATAACAGGTTCGCTGTCATTGCCTCCTACTAACGTAATGCTATTGGTCTTTTTCCCATCACTATCTTTATCATAGTTAACAACGCCATCTGTTACGGCTACTTCAATATCTTTCACATGTTGATCTATCGTATCTACTTTGTCTTCAACCTCTTTTACCCTCTCATTCGTGCTCCAAAGCTGACCACCATTAACAACTTCTTGCGAGCCTTCTTCTATCTTACCATCCAATACATTCGTAATCTTACTCGACTTACCATCATGCTTCGCATCATACGCGCCTTCTTCTTCATTCCAATTCAAACCATTGCTCGCCACATTCTTCTCAACATCATGAATACGCTCGTTGATACTCGTCATACCATCACTGACACCATCAAAAGCTCCTGCTACATCATGATAGATCTTCTTTTCTGACGAACTACCATCAGAATTGAATTGTGAAACCTTGAATTCCGGAGCCCTCCATTCGCCACCTTCATAGCTAGCTCC
>NZ_JBHIOI010000219.1:0-749 GCF_042195415.1 Bartonella sp. CE47NXGY
GGTTGTTAGTTTTTGGTCTGTGAGTGTTAGTAGTATGATATTTAATGAGCCTGCGTTATTGTAGGTGTAGGTTAATATGATGAGTAGGGGTAGAGAGCCAGTTAGTGTATAGAATAGAAAGTATGTGCTTGCGTTGAGGCGTTCTGCTTGGTTACCTCATTTGGTGATGATGATTAGGGTGGGAATAAGGGTGGTTTCGAATAGGATGTAGAATAAGATTAATTCTGTGGCCATGAATGTTAGAATTAAGGTGATTTGAAGGAAAATTATTGTGGAGAGGTAGAGTTTTTTTTGCGAAGGGGGTTCATTGCATAGGTGGTACTGGCTAGCTATTATCATGAGGGGTAGAAGTCAAGCGGTTAGTGTCAGAAGGGGTGTTGTTAGTGGGTCGGAGGATAGGTAGGTTGAGTGGTTAAGGAGGTTGTTATTGGTTTGGTTAAAAAATAGTAGGGGAATGAGGCTAATGATTAGGCTATGTGTAGTTAAGTTAATTCAGATTATGTTGTTTGTAGAGAATCATGTTATTGGTAGCAATATGGTTGTTGGAATGATTATTTTTAACATTGAAGTAGACTTAAGTTGTGGATGTAATCTAGACCGTATGTATTGGAGATTGAGACTAGTAGGGCAAGGCCTACTGCTGTTTCGCAAGCAGCAAATACTAGTAGGGTGATTGGTATGATGTTGGTCAGAGAGGAGTGTGTGTTTGAGGCCATGAGGGCGATTGTGATGAAGAGTGATATTATTAT
>NZ_JBHIOI010000220.1:0-744 GCF_042195415.1 Bartonella sp. CE47NXGY
AATGGCGAAGAGCAAGTTTGAACGAACAAAACCGCATGTTAATATTGGTACGATTGGTCACGTTGATCATGGGAAGACCTCGTTGACAGCAGCGATTACGAAATATTTTGGTGAATTTAAAGCTTATGACCAAATTGACGCTGCGCCAGAGGAACGTGCACGTGGAATTACTATTTCTACAGCACACGTTGAGTATGAAACGGAAAATCGTCACTATGCGCACGTTGATTGTCCAGGACACGCTGATTATGTGAAAAACATGATCACAGGGGCAGCACAGATGGATGGTGCTATTTTGGTTGTTTCAGCAGCTGATGGCCCAATGCCTCAGACACGTGAGCATATTTTGCTTGCACGTCAGGTTGGTGTTCCAGCAATTGTTGTTTTTCTTAATAAAGTTGATCAGGTTGATGATGCAGAACTTTTGGAGCTTGTAGAGCTTGAGGTTCGGGAACTTTTATCCAAATATGATTTCCCAGGCGATGATATACCAATTGTTAAGGGTTCTGCGTTGGCAGCTCTTGAGGATAAGGATAAAAGCATTGGTGAAGATGCTGTTCGTCTTTTAATGAGTGAAGTTGATAATTATATTCCAACCCCTGAACGTCCTGTTGATCAACCATTTTTGATGCCGATAGAGGATGTGTTTTCGATTTCGGGTCGTGGAACCGTTGTTACGGGTCGTGTTGAGCGTGGTGTTATTAAAGTTGGAGAGGAAATCGAGATTATCGGTATTCGTCCAAC
>NZ_JBHIOI010000221.1:0-740 GCF_042195415.1 Bartonella sp. CE47NXGY
TTTTGAAACCACCTAAATATTTTATAATTAATCTCGAAGGCATATGTAATCTCCATAACAGCACAATAAATAATTGCACTTTTTACATATGTCAACAAAAAATGCACCTTTCACATTTTTGCATTTTACGTATTTTTAGGGATAATATTTAAATTATGAGTAGCAATATTGAAAAAAGTATCCAACAATGGCTAGAAAAAAAATTAGACGAGCGCGGACACGGTGCTCAAATAGAACTAGCCGCCTACTTGGGAATCCATCAATCCACTATAAGCAGAATGATTAATCCTTACAAAAATGGAAAATCAAGAAGCATAAGTATTGGGGAATTAGTTAAAATAGCTGAGTTTTTTAACGAGCCCCCCCCCAATTTCTTCAATGATGTTGATCAAGAATTTATGAATTTTTATCGTGATCTTTCTGAAGAAAACAAGAAGTCTGTGATTTTATATATTGAGTTTTTAAGGCAATCAAAAGATAAGTTATAGTTTCCTTTTCTTTCTGAGAAAACCCTTTTAAAAGATTAGAATCTTGTTCCGCTATTTGCATTTTGTATCTCCATAAATTGTGGATAGTGCACTTTTTAAAAAAACATATCTAGCATAAATATGCACTTTTTACATTTTTATGTTGACACTTGCACTTTTTGCATATATTTATCTCCCATATCTTAGAAAATAACTTTTGCCAATAGGCAGTATGGAGGCATTTGTGAATAAACCAGTGTTTATAAATTCTGA
>NZ_JBHIOI010000222.1:0-734 GCF_042195415.1 Bartonella sp. CE47NXGY
CACCGTTCCAAAGCATTCGCTATGGCCTGCTAAGAATAGACAAAACCTTCCTCCTTAATGAGAAAGGCTCATAAACGAAAACTGTTTGGCGTTATCTGCACCTTTGCAAAAAGAGATGAGAGTTCATATCACACACTTGGAAAAGAGCATTTCGTAACATATTCTGACAGAATTGAAAGTAAAATACAATGAAATATACCAAAACACAAAGGGTACTCATTTTAACACCGATCGCTTTAGGTGCTTTAACGATATTCCTTGTCCCTCATTTTTTATTGTTTATAACAAATGGACTAAAAAGCGATCAAATTTATTGGACACTTCGTTCTGAGCCTTTATTAGTCTTAGCACTAACGGCTGCTGTTTCATTGTTGTATAGTCTCTCGCAAAAACTGCACCTGCGTAAAATGATCACTTTTGTCTCCGTTGTCTTTTTTGGAACAACCGCTCTTTACTATATTAGTGGTGAAATAAAACGTTTAAGTCCCTATGTTGGCCAACAAGGAATAACATGGGGCTATGCTCTTCAATTCATGGACCCCATGGTTGTTTTTGGCATCATTATTGGTGTTTTTTTTTCCATCATTCAATTCGTAACAACCCTTCCCCCTAAAAGTAAGGTCAAGCGTGCAAAAAAAGGTATTTTTGGTGAGGCAGCTTGGATGAATTTAAGAGAGGCAGCAAAAATCTTTCCTGCCAATGGGCAAATTGTTGTGGGTGAAAGATACCGTGTC
>NZ_JBHIOI010000223.1:0-733 GCF_042195415.1 Bartonella sp. CE47NXGY
CACCGTTCCAAAGCATTCGCTATGGCCTGCTAAGAATAGACAAAACCTTCCTCCTTAATGAGAAAGGCTCATAAACGGAAACTGTTTGGTGTTATCTGCACCTTTGAAAAAGAGATGAGAGTTCATATCACACACCTGAAAAAGAGCATTTCGTAACATATTCTGACAGAATTGAAAGTAAAATACAATGAAATATACCAAAACACAAATGGTACTTATTTTAATACCGATCGCTTTAGGTGCTTTAACGATATTCCTTGTCCCTCATTTTTTACTGTTAATAACAAATGGACTAAAGAGCGATCAAATTTATTGGACTCTTCGTTCTGAGCCTTTATTAGTCTTAGCACTAACGGCTGCTGTTTCATTGTTGTATAGTCTGTCGCAAAAACTGCACTTACGTAAAATAATCACTTTTGTCTCCGTTGTTTTTTTTGGAACAACCGCTCTTTACTATATTGGTGGTGAAATAAAACGTTTAAGTCCCTATGTTGGCCAACAAGGAATAACGTGGAGCTATGCGCTTCAATTCATGGACCCCATGGTTGTCTTTGGCATCATTATTGGTGGTTTTCTTTCCATCATTCAATTCGTAACAACCCTTCCACCTAAAAATAAGGTCAAGCGTGCAAAAAAAGGTGTTTTTGGTGAGGCCTCTTGGATGAATTTAAGAGAGGCAGCAAAAATCTTTCCTGCCAATGGGCAAATTGTTGTGGGTGAAAGATACCGTGTC
>NZ_JBHIOI010000224.1:0-732 GCF_042195415.1 Bartonella sp. CE47NXGY
TAAATTCGTATTTTTTTGCAGGCTCTTGTTGATTAGCAAGCGCGGTTTCATTTGAAATAGAAGAGATAATGGGGGTGTTGTTTGAATTTGTCATAATTAAAACCTATCTGTTTAAAAGCTTGTTATTGACAGCCCATAAGGGCGCCGGGCGCTAACAAACACGGCAGATAGTCCGTTGCTATGCTTTTCCCTCGCGAAGGGTATTGTATAACATAGCTACACCCGACAAAATCATCATATATGCTAACAAAAGCATAAAAGATAGTCAGTTTTTATAACAGGATTAGGTTTATCGTAACCTATTCGCTATCTGTTTTAGTGTTTGTTAATCACTTGAGTATTTATATAATAAAATACGTATTTATTGTCAAATAATATTTTATCTTTTTTGATATTTTTTCTTATTTTTTAAATACGTTGTGTATTGATAATATCTTATGCCTATTAATTGCTTCTTTTATATTTATGTGCTTTTAAAGCTATATTATAGGTTTTATGAAACGATTGCGTATTTTCTGAATCTATACATTTATAATATTTAGAAACGCTCTCATTATGCGTATTTTAAACTTTATAACCTATCAATTTTATTGCTAAATGGCTTTTAAGATTTCTGTTAATTTCTTTTAATAACACATTTTAGACTTAATAGCCTTTATAGGGACTGTCTTTATAACAAATGCTTTCATTTGCATTTTTGCTTTCTCTATAGTTGTTATGTTCTTTATAGCC
>NZ_JBHIOI010000225.1:0-722 GCF_042195415.1 Bartonella sp. CE47NXGY
AACATCCCGAAATCACGCAAAGTGAAGCTTTTTGGAACTCTTTAAAGCATGGATTGAGTTTTAATTTAGATGATGAGATTGCGGGGATTACAGCGGCAGGACGTGATTCTGATGATCAGTGGGCAATAAGTGCTTTTTTGAATGGGCTTTACAACTATTGGACTGGAGATAAGAAAACCATAGAAAAATATGAGAAAGAAGCCAATAGAATACGTGATTATTATCGTAGGATGAGTGATCAACATTATTGGACTTCTTTTGCTGGAAATGCTTTAGGGTCGGCAATCCCTTCCCTTGCGACTTTAGGGGGAGGACTGTTAGCCTCAGGAGCACGCCTTGTAGCGCCTACACTTGCAAGGAATGTGGCGGGGTCAAAATTAGGTCAAGCCTTTTTGAAAGCAGGTCAGTTACCCCCAAGTCGATTTGCAAGTCCATTTTTAGGCATCACGAACAAAACAACATTACCTCATTTGCTTAAAGTAGGTGCAGCATCTGGTGCATTACATGGCGCAGGAGAAGGCGAAGGACTTTTAAATACACTTCAAACCACGGCATCTGGTGGAACTTTAGGAATGGGCGGGGCATTGGCTGGAAATCTTGTAGGCAGTATGCTTGGTTCTACTTTTGGTGGAATACGAAGACTTTTTTCTCCTTCTCATACGAAAGAAGGTGTTTCAAAAGATACGTTAAGAGCAATCAGTAAACATTTAGGCAATGAAGCT
>NZ_JBHIOI010000226.1:0-722 GCF_042195415.1 Bartonella sp. CE47NXGY
TAACCAGCTCCTCCACCAAAATACTCAGCAAATGTCTGATTCATTGAATAAAGCTGATTGCCCGTGATCGCTTCTGTTGAACCTTTAGAAATTTCTCCATCTAATAGAAATTTTAATTTGCTGTTTTCTTGTTCCGCTATAACTTGACCATCTTTCTCTTTGTTCTTTACATGACGCGCGACAAAGGCATTGGCTTCATCATTCCACAACAAAGCATTCTGCTCAATGGTCTGTGTAAGTTCATTGCTGTTCTTAGAAAGCTCATTATGAAGATCTGTCAGCGATGTATCAACACCGCTAAAGGCTGAACCAACATCATGATATGACTGACCACCAACAACATACGTCGGAAGATTGCCTACAAGAACATCAGCACCACCACCTAAATAGCTCGATGTATTTTTAGAAACACTGTCTAGATTAGTAGTCACTGTCGTAACATTTTTATTAGTCGCAAATAACTGAGAGCCATTTACAACTTCTGTCGATTCTGCTGAAAGCACTCCTGCCTTAACACCTGAAAGTGTCCGATCCGTACCAGTCTTGTTGGCAATGTTGAGTTCTGTACCTTCTACTTCTTTACCAATAGTGATAACCTTCGTATTATCATCCTGCTTGGCAAGGCTATCACTGACAACATTAGTTACATCATTATGAACATTCGTGATAGAACTCGCAACTCCAGCAAATGCTTCCGATACACTATTGTAAACCTTTTCCTC
>NZ_JBHIOI010000227.1:0-721 GCF_042195415.1 Bartonella sp. CE47NXGY
CTGAACAAAGCTTTCGCTTTCCACTTTGGTAATCACATTATTAACCTGTTCAGTCAATTTATTCTGAACATTCGTGAGAGCCGTATTAACACCCTCAAACGCATCCGCTACATTCTGATAACTCTCTCTTTTTTCCTCTCCATCAGTATCGAAAGTTTTAATCTTAAAAGTAGGACCTACTGAGTTTCCATTTCCAAAGTCAGCACCACCACCGAAATAAGATGCAACACTGCTCCCTAGGGTATGAAGCTGAGAACCACTTACAGCTTCGTCTGAATTTTCATTGATTGTCCCGCCAAGTAGACCGGAAAGTTTCCGCCCTCCATTATCCTTATTTAGAATACTGATTTCGGTACCACCTGTTCCCTTACCAATAGTGATAAGGCCCGTTCCTCCATCACGGAGACTGCGCGTCAAAGCCATCTCTGCTACTTGCTTAACAAGAATACTGTCTCTTACTTCATTAATTTCAGTATTTGTTGCCAAAAGTTGGGAACCATTGACCGCTTCGGTCGATTCTGCTGTGAGTGCGCCATTTTGAATGCCTGTTATCTTCTTACTACCAGCGTCAATACCACCCGTTGTTATTTTCGGTCCACCAGAAATCACTAAGCCCGTTGCATCTAAGGTACTGTTTCCTGCAGTTACTTTATTGACTGCAATATCCTTAGCTAGATCAAATTTTATATTATTATTATCTTTGCCTTTGCTAATTTGAAGA
>NZ_JBHIOI010000228.1:0-717 GCF_042195415.1 Bartonella sp. CE47NXGY
AAGCGAGCACCATTATCGTATTTATATTTTTTTCCAAGACAGTGTTAATATACGTATTCATTGTAGGCATTTTTTCAGTTTTTATCTGTATGCTAGCCACGTTTGGAATGTGAGAAACATGCTTTTGATTGATTTAATATAAATAGGCTTGCCATGAAACAATCTTACAGTATTGAGATTTCTCATTTAAGTTGAAAGACAATTCATTATTATTATAAATCAATATGATGTATAGATTGTCGACATTACAAGTGGTGTGTGAACGCTCAATGGTTAATGCCAATGTTTTTGTTATGGGGGAGGGGTATCTGGTGATAATGAAGTTTTGTATAGCGCACGAGACGTAATTGAGAGATGATTGTTTAGAGGTGCGTTTAGTGAAAAAACTTTGAAAGCAAATGCGCATTCCCTCTGCACTTTAAAAGCGCAAGGGGTTTTAAGTGAAAGAGTGGTTGGAATAAGTATGTGTGTTATTTTGAGAGGAGCGATTTTTCAGAGCTTCTTAAGTGTGTCCCGTTGAACCAAAACCTCCTGTTCCACGGCTCTCGTTATGGCTTTGGGTATTTTGCTCTGGTTCAATGGCGCAAACATTAACTTGGGATACAGGGGCGATGACTGTTTGGGCAATGCGCATGCCCCGTTGGATTGAAAAGTCTTCTTGGCCTAAATTGATAAGAAGGACTTTGACTTCACCACGGTAGTCACACTCAATCGTTC
>NZ_JBHIOI010000229.1:0-710 GCF_042195415.1 Bartonella sp. CE47NXGY
GATTATATTGCTCAACTTAATGAGAAATCTATAGCGGAAAACTCTTTGAAAAACGATTCTGGAAATGATGAGGAAAAACTTTTTGATGCACCTATAGGAGAAGAAAAACATTTGAATGCACACTTACCAGAAGAGGAGCATTTAAAAGCAAGTGCTAAGCCCGAACAGGCAACCGATTATGTAAACGCAGTTGGAAATTTTATTCATAAAGATGCAAATCCAATCGGCTTATGGGAGCGTTTTAGAAAATCAGAATTTTCCGAGCATTTAATGGATTTTTTTGCGGGGCTTGCATCAGGAAAAACACCGCAAGAAAGTTTTTCAAATGCGGCACTTGTTATGCGGCAGGGCAATAATGTACGTGCTCAAAATAGACCAATTTTTGAGTTTTTACGCTCTAAAGGATACAGTGATAAAGACGCACAAGCCCTTGTGCAATATCCAGATCTTGCCATGAAAGTTATAGGCAGCACGTTAAGCCCTCAAGAAGCCTATAGAACATTGACATCAGAAGAAAAGGCAGAGCAGGGATTGCCTGAGGATATGACTTTTCAAGTCTCAACAAGCACAGGGAAAATTATACCTGTCCAAGGAGGACAGCGTTCCACTACTTCTGGATTAGGGGGGAATACCGATGGCATGCTGTCAAAGCCTGAATCAGGTTATATGTATGTTAAGGATGAAAATGCACTTGGTGGCATACGTGCGGT
>NZ_JBHIOI010000230.1:0-704 GCF_042195415.1 Bartonella sp. CE47NXGY
TGACCTAAATAGGGTTATTTTACTCATGATATATAACCGGTTATTTTTTGTAAAACTGCAATGAAAAGGAGGGGATGAAGAGTATAGTATTACTTCTACGAATGCTCTGGTCATTGAGCATTATTATCTTTACTTAATAAAAATGCAAGCTGGCACTATCATGTTATTTATTTTTCTCAATGGTATGCAGTTCTTGTTTTGAGGTGGGTATAAAAGATATTTTTATCCATATGTCCCCTCCGTTTATGAGCTGTAAGAGAATGATTTGGATTGATTTATCATGAATAGATTTGAAATGAGAAAAATTTACGGTATTCCGGTTTTTTATTCAAGTTAACAATGAATGAATTATTATTATAAATCAATGCATTCTCATTATAACGAGCTGCAGGGAGATAAGATCTGTTCGTTTTTTACATTAGCCTATTTTTTTCATAGTATGATAAAATAGAGAGAACAAAATAGATGAGAATATGCGTTGTATGCTTGACTTTTTTTCCTATAAACAAATGTTTATAGGAATGTTTAGGGGATAATTATGCAAAAAAGTGCAAGTTTAGATGCAATGATTGTGCTGCTGAAAGCGGTCGCAGAAGTAAGCCATTTACGTGTTCTTACGCTCTTGCGTCATGAAGATTTAACAATTCCTGATTTTATTTTTATTCTTGATCAGTCGCAAGCGTGTATATCACGATATTTACGTT
>NZ_JBHIOI010000231.1:0-699 GCF_042195415.1 Bartonella sp. CE47NXGY
AGGGCTTCACGAGCCCCCACAAACAAGCCCCTTACGTTTTAAGAAGCCACACCTTGCCCTTAACGACAAAAACCCACACCACTTCAACAATCCAACGGCGTCCCCTCTTCCCCCCACTTCAAGCATTTCAGCCGACGCACGCACCTGACAGGGCTTCACGAGCCCGCAACAAACAAGCCTCTTGCGTTTTAAGAAGTCCCCCTTTGCCCTTAACGACAAAAACCCACACCACTTCAACAATCCAACGGCTCCCCCTCTTCTCCCCACTTCAAGCATTTCAAGCCGGCGCACGCACCTGACAGGGCTTCACGAGCCCCCACAAACAAGCCCCTTACGTTTTAAGAAGCCACACCTTGCCCTTAACGACAAAAACCCACACCACTTCAACAATCCAACGGCGTCCCCTCTTCCCCCCACTTCAAGCATTTCAGGCCGGCGCACGCACCTGATAGGGCTTCACGAGCCCCCACAAACAAGCCCCTTACGTTTTAAGAAGCCACACCTTGCCCTTAACGACAAAAACCCACACCACTTCAACAATCCAACGGCGTCCCCTCTTCCCCCCACTTCAAGCATTTCAGCCGACGCACGCACCTGACAGGGCTTCACGAGCCCGCAACAAACAAGCCTCTTGCGTTTTAAGAAGTCCCCCTTTGCCCTTAACGACAAAAACCCACACCACTTCAACAATCCAACGGC
>NZ_JBHIOI010000232.1:0-699 GCF_042195415.1 Bartonella sp. CE47NXGY
TTGGTGCTTCTAAAGCGTTTTTATTGCTTCTAGAGGGATTAATTTAAAATTTTGAAAGTTATGTGAATAATTTTCTGCAGAGGTTTGTTTATTAGAGGCAAACCTTTTTTTTTATCTAAGTTTTAGATGTTTTCTTTCAGTGTGAAGCCTTTTTTAGAAAAAGGTAAGCGTCTTGATGATGACTCTCTTCTTTATTAATATATTGATTTATAATAATAAATAACCCTTTTAACGTGAAGCGCGTTGCTGAATATAATAAAATTCCTCATCACCAGTTCTCTCATATTAAATCAATTAAAATTACTTGGCTTATACATCATAAGTGAGTGGGCCATGTGGGTCAAAACTGTACAAGAAAGGCATGCCTTTAATGAAGTGTCTCTTGAACCGAAGGCTGTCTGCAACATTGGGAGCTGGCAGAGTTTTTGTGATGATGCCGGCTTGTTCTTCTATAAGCGTAAACTTGTTTTTCCATAAGCGTAAAGATAGGGGGGGGCTGAATGGATTTTATACACTTCATGGGAGCTTTACCATTCCTTTACGGGTAGCGTTTTGCAAAATGGGTGTGATGAGCGTTGAGAGATCTTTCTTTAAAACAAGCGTGTGAATATGCAACACAAGCCTATTCCTTTTGGTGCGTTTTGTATTACGAAAAAAATTGATTTATAAGAAGGAGTTATCGTTGTGGATGTTGAACGA
>NZ_JBHIOI010000233.1:0-695 GCF_042195415.1 Bartonella sp. CE47NXGY
CCTGCTGGCAGTAACGTTTGGACAGAATGGTTGAGAGTGGCTACAAATCCCATAAGTTCCCATACCTGTCTTGGAGATGCGGGGCGTATGTGCAACATGCTTTACGGCTCATCTCATCGTGAACAATTTCCTTTAAGTAAATCATGGAGGAAAAAATGAAACAAACCTTAAAATTATTAAGTGCTGTAACTTTGTTAAGTATAGCTGGGTGCCAGTTTAATAAAACTCCCATATCTTCTATAGGGGCATGGGAGAAGCCAGGAGCAGATTTTACGGAGATAGGAAAAGCCTTGTTAGAATGCGGTATGCCAACCCCTTATGATAAGGATCCAGAAAGTAGAAAGCTCAGTAATAATGCAAATGCAACCATTGATGCTTGCATGCTCCAAGCGGGATTTCGCTATAAATATGATGTGGGGGGAGGCTGGTGTGGAAATCATAAAGCTGAAAACTTGCCCATTTGTCGTCCAGGCGCTGTTGTTCCACAGCGCAGTGTCAAGAAGCGCTTGAACAGCCCGTTTTGTAAAAAATATAAAAATAGTCGCAAATGCCAGCCTTAAGTTTTGCTGTTTGTGATGATTAACAATCCGCCATCCTTGCATTTGCTTGGAATGGCGGGATTGTTTCCTCACGCACATTATTTAACGGATGAAGAACAACAGAATTTACAAAAAGGTTCTGATGGCAAGGTTCAT
>NZ_JBHIOI010000234.1:0-693 GCF_042195415.1 Bartonella sp. CE47NXGY
TTAAAAAGAGCTTAAACCTAAAAATAATGCGTAAAAAGCGCGAAGCGTAAAAGCAGAGGGGAACAATGCAGGAGAAAAAAGCAACATTTGAAGAGTCTTTCTTTTCATTTAGAAAATTTATGGTGTCTTCAGTGGAAATGCGTAAAGGGGTGGGACGGTGTAAAATAATAGGGCACCGCTTTTTTATCATGTTTTGTACATGCCTTATCATGATGGCTTTAGAAGTTCCTGCGGGTGCAAAGTCTCTGGTACAGCCGTTGCAATGGACAAGATGGGAAGGAATTGGTTCTCTTATTTTTCTCTTACCAGTGTTGATATGGTTTTGTCTTCTCACACCCCTTCCTATTTTGTGGGGCATTTGTCGTTTTAAAGAGCGTAAATTGGAAAAAATAAAGAAAAAACTAAAAGAAAAAATAAAGCAGCAAGAGATTAATCAATGAGGTTATACGCATGAGGAGTGAGGCCGCGGTTTTTGTTTTGTTTCTGCCGATTGGATGTTTTCTTCTAAATGCAGTTACAGTTTTTGCCATTTTTGTGAATATGATTATTGTGGCGCCTTATTATTCTTTAATCAAGCGTTTGAGGCTCTATTACAGAGTGAAAAAACAAAGACGTTTGATGAAAGAACATCCACAGCGTTTTTGTTTCTTTGAAAAAAGCGGAAAAGAAAAAGAGAGAGTGCCGCAAAACTTA
>NZ_JBHIOI010000235.1:0-693 GCF_042195415.1 Bartonella sp. CE47NXGY
AAAGGCATCAGTGATCTCACAGAGAGGATTAAAGGCTGGTTCCAATGGCTAGAACCTCTGATTGGTGAAATAACCCTCTTTAAGGTAGGACTTGTGGCACTTGGTTCGTTCATTTTTGGTCCACTCATTGCCGCAGCGGGAGCAGCGGGAGCAGCGTTTGTCACGCTTGGCTATACTATAATGACCACACCTATCGGTTGGCTAATTGGGGGTATCGCGGTACTTGCCGCACTCTATAAATATTGGGATGAACTCAATGGCTGGGTAGCTGCATCTTTAGCCGCGGTTGGAGCAGTTCTTACCGGAGCATTCATTGCGGCAATGGTACCGGCAGCTTCTGCAGTTGCCAGTTTTGCCTTAACTCTTGTAGGTACACTGATTTCGGCAATAACTGCCGTTAGTTCCGCTTTTATATCGCTTGGTGTTGCTATCATGACCACACCTATTGGCTGGATTATTGGCGGCATTGCAGCTCTTGTTGCTGCCGGATATCTGCTCTACAAACATTGGGATACAGTCATAAGCTTTATAAGCAAGCTATGGGATTCTTTTTACAGCTTATGTAGTAATGTTTTCAATAACCTCTTGACGTTCTTTAAAAACTTTTCACCACTGACTTGGATTTCGAAAAAAATCAATGAACTCATTGAATGGCTGTTTGGTGTCGATTTAATGGAAATAGGCTCCAATCTT
>NZ_JBHIOI010000236.1:0-692 GCF_042195415.1 Bartonella sp. CE47NXGY
ACTGAAACAATACCAAAACCTTCCATATTTTCCAAACGTATCAAAGACTTTTCTTGGCGCCGTTGTAAAGTAAAAATATCGGCTGGTGTATGAATACAAAGCGCCTCATCTTGAGCATAGAAAAAAAACTCTACCTGTTTTTTACCCAAGCCTTCAATATCAAAAGCATTGCGTGAAACAAAATGACGAATACGTTCAATTGCTTGTGCAGGACAAATAAGCCCCCCTGTACAGCGACGCACGGCTTCTCCCACTTCACGAACAGCATGACTCCCACAAGCTGGACACAAATGAGGAAAAATAAAAACAGCAGCATCTTTCGGGCGTTTTTCAATGATAACATCAATAACTTGAGGGATCACATCACCAGCACGTTGTACAATCACGCTATCACCTACACGGATATCACGTCCTTCACGAATGGGCTCTCCTTTATGACCAATTCCCTTAATATAATCCTCATTATGCAAACTAGCATTGGTCACCACCACTCCACCAACAGTAATAGGCGTAAGACGTGCAACAGGTGTCAAAGCTCCCGTGCGACCAACTTGAATGTCAATATCTTCCAAAAGCGCTATCGCTTTTTCTGCTGGAAATTTATGGGCGATAGCCCAACGCGGCGAACGAGAAACAAACCCCAAGCGCTTTTGGAGCATCAAATCATTAACCTTATAAACAATGCCATCAAT
>NZ_JBHIOI010000237.1:0-691 GCF_042195415.1 Bartonella sp. CE47NXGY
ATTACTGTAAGCTTGGAAACAATGAAAATTGTGCGCAACCTGCCAAAATTGGAAGTGAGAGAAACTGAAAAGGTTAAATTATCCATTGTGCGGTAAAAAAGTGTTGAGTCGTAACAAACTGGCACTATCATACACCTTGCCAGCTCGTGGGTATTGCGACAGCCCTTGGCACTTGAGACAAGTCCATAAGAGGCATGTCTTTCTTGTACAGTTTTACGCTGCGCAGGCTCTCTTCCTTTGTGATGTGCAAGAAAATGGTTTTGATTGATTCAATAGAGAACAGATTTGAAATGAGAGAATCTGATGATATTGAGAGCTCTCATTCAAGTTGTAGCGTAATAAATTTTCATTATAAATCAATATATTGTATGTGATAAAGCACCTTAGGCAGTGAGGTCGCTAAAATTATGACGCATGAGCTTTAGCGGCAGTGATGAATATTCTCAGGCAGGGTTTTCTTATCGAGCTTTATGTGAGTAAACCATATAAATGGAGAAGCTGAGTGGAACCTGTCCAGAGAAAGTGGATTGTTTACAAATCGTTGCTAATAAGAATCGTCGCCTTTTGAGATGTTGAGAGGAAATGACAATTCTCATGAAATCTGTCTTTTGAGGTGTTCTGATATTGAAGTGAGCAGGTGGAACGCGTTAGACAAGAAGCTGAGTTATTATTGTTTACAGATCAATAGAGT
>NZ_JBHIOI010000238.1:0-689 GCF_042195415.1 Bartonella sp. CE47NXGY
CCATTGATATTGGCTTCTCCTTCTTGAATACTAAACACTTGGCAACCGTTATTGGCTCCCAATGCACTTACACGGCAGCCACTCACGATATAATGCCCATGGGCGCGGTCGTACGTCGCAATAGCTTGCATGGCGGGTTCAAGGAGTGAGGGCGATTTTTGATCAATCAAAACGCCATCTTGTAAAATATAAACCGGAAAGAAAGTGCCATTCTGCGCATCCTCTTTCAGTGCCCAAACAAGCTGTGCTGTTTCGCGTGCCGCTCCGGGCTCTCCTTCTGCTAAGGTGCCAGGGACTTGCCCCAACAACTCTGGATCATCCTCATGGGTTATCCATTTTTTTTGCAGCTTCACACCAATTTCCAAGCGCCCAATCATGGCAACATTGTTGAGTACGGCTTCAGAGACCGGAAAAATATCACCGGCAATATAAATCTTGCCATCCGTTAAAGTGACGGTCTTTGTCTCTTTGTTGACAAAAGCATCAGCCCGTTCAACGCGGTCTCCTTCTTGTGCCACAAGGCGCCCCAATCGGTCATGCCGCCCCCTTATGATGGTTTGAACCTCATTGAGTTCACCACTTTGAATAAAGGGACGCGTGCCATAAAAGACAACGCTTTGTTGTTCCTCTTTGCCGCGAGATCTGTCAATTGCAAAGGGTAAACCACTTTCATGCTTCATATTAAAACC
>NZ_JBHIOI010000239.1:0-667 GCF_042195415.1 Bartonella sp. CE47NXGY
TCTATTGTGGGGTGTTGGATAAAGCCGCACTTTGTTATATTGGCATCATAAATGAAGCCATATTCTCTCAAGGCATCTTCTTCATGTTCAATACCCCATCTCATATCTTCAGTTTCATAATAAGGGCTTGTTTCGCCTGTTAAGCGCTCTGTTATGAGTTTGATTTTGTAGTCTTCATATTTGCTCGTAGGCAATCCTTTTGCTGTCTTACTGATAATGTTGTAAACATTAGATGCGGTGACTTTACCCAAGCGCGCTTGAAACCATTCTGCTGTTCTTTGTTCCATATCACACCGCCGTTCTTTGTTCTTGTGATACATATTCTATATCTTGGACGTGAATATATTCGGCATCTTGTATAGGAACGTATGTTTTCTCTTGTGGTGGGAGAGATTGTAGAGCGCTTTCTCTTTGAATTCTTGGCTTGCTTTCTAATATTTTCAAAACGTCGTCTGCTGTTTCACAAGACATATCTGTTAGCTTTTCTACTTTTGCATAAGAGAGAAGCTTATTTTTATCCGATTCTGTTTGTTCGATTAATTCTTCGATTTTTATAAGCATATCTTGAGAAACCAATTGTTTTGGAATGCTATGGTTTGTTTCATTGATACGTTTTGCTTCATCTTCTTCATAAATACCGGAAAGCCCGAAAGCATAGCGAGCACAT
>NZ_JBHIOI010000240.1:0-659 GCF_042195415.1 Bartonella sp. CE47NXGY
TTATGTTTCTCAATCAGCTGTAGCCAAGCCTCTTCATCGATAACCTCAACACCTAATTCTTCAGCTTTAGCCAATTTTGAGCCCGCTCCAGGTCCTGCAATAAGAAGATCTGTTTTTTTAGAAAGTGAACCAGATGTTTTGGCCCCTAATCGCTCTGCCAATGCTTTTGCTTCATCACGTGACATATGTGCTAAAGTTCCTGTAAAAACAATAATCTTTTCCGCTATTGGTGAAGAAGCTATCATGATAGGTGCTTCATCAAGAGGTGTTACTTCTTCAAGCAAAACAGACAAAACTTCACGGTTATGCGCTTCTCTATAAAAATCAACAATTGCGCTCCCTACCTGTGGTCCAATTCCTTCAATATTGGTAAGTTCCATCCAAGCTTCATTGCCTTCTTTGTTTTCCTGCTCACATGGCATAAGTGCTTCCATAGCCGCCGTTTCAAAAGCTGTATAATTTTGATACGCTCGTGCAAGGCGGCGTGCATTCACCTCTCCAACATGACGAATCCCCAATGCAAACAAAAAACGGCTCAAAGGAATTTCTCGGCGCGCATTAATAGCATCATACAGTTTCCGAACTGAAACAATACCAAAACCTTCCATATTTTCCAAACGTATCAAAGACTTTTCTTGGCGCCGTTGTAAAGTAAAAAT
>NZ_JBHIOI010000241.1:0-659 GCF_042195415.1 Bartonella sp. CE47NXGY
ATTTTTACTTTACAACGGCGCCAAGAAAAGTCTTTGATACGTTTGGAAAATATGGAAGGTTTTGGTATTGTTTCAGTGCGGAAATTGTATGATGCCATTAATGCGCGCCGAGAAATTCCTTTGAGCCGTTTTTTGTTTGCATTGGGGATTCGTCATGTTGGCGAAGTGAATGCACGCCGCCTTGCACGTGCTTATAAAAATTATACAGCTTTTGAGACTGCGGCTATGGAAGCATTTATGCCATGTGATAAGGAAAATGAAGAAGGAAATGAGGCTTGGATGGAACTTACCAATATTGAAGGAATTGGACCACAGGTAGGGGGCGCAATTGTTGATTTTTATAGAGAAGCGCATAACCGTGAGATTTTATCTGTTTTGCTTGAAGAAGTAACTCCTCTTGATGAGGAGCCTATCATAGCAGATTCTTCACCAATAGCGGAGAAGATCATTGTTTTTACAGGAACTTTGGCGCATATGTCACGCGATGAAGCAAAAGCATTGGCAGAGCGATTAGGGGCTAAAACATCTGGTTCACTTTCTAAAAAAACAGATCTTCTTGTTGCAGGACCTGGAGCGGGCTCCAAATTGGCTAAAGCTGAAGAATTAGGTGTTGAGGTTATCGATGAAGAGGCTTGGCTACAGCTGATTGAGAAACATAA
>NZ_JBHIOI010000242.1:0-657 GCF_042195415.1 Bartonella sp. CE47NXGY
GAATGTTTCTTCTCCAATAGGACCAACTTCAAGCGTTTTGGCTAATTCCGGTAAAATAGGTAGAAAGACATCTGTTTTAAATTGGCTCTTTTCTGTTTTGATGTGAATGATATTATCTTTGACGTCTTTCCAGCTAATGCGGACCGCATCACCACGACGCAGACCCGTGTAAAGAAGAACATCAATCCAAACACGTTCATGGGTACCATGTGACCAGCATTGGTAATATTTTTCAACATCTTCTTCTGTCCAAACGGGAAAGCCCTCTTTATTTTTAAGAGGAGGTCTTGTGATACCTAAAGTAGGGTTGCTTTCCAAAAGTCCGTGTTCAATTGCCCATTTAAAAAGCCCATTTAGGGATTGTAGAAAGTCTCTAGCCATTGCTGGTGTTTCTTTGCGCCGTTCAACACCGGCTATGATATGTTTCTTTTCGATTGCTTGGTATGAAATGTGACCTATAGTATCGCACACTTTCATAAGAGTGTATTCTCTTTGTTTCTTTGTGGCTTTAGCGAGGTTATGCCAATTGGAGCTATTAAAATACTGTTTAAGGAGCCATGCGAATGAACCTTCGACTAGCTTACCAGTTTTTGATTTAGGAAGTATAAGCCCTTGTAACTCGGCAAGTGCGCTTTTGTAGTTATCAACAAACTCTTG
>NZ_JBHIOI010000243.1:0-654 GCF_042195415.1 Bartonella sp. CE47NXGY
GGAACTATGGAAATCTTTCTCTACACCCTCAGGATGTTGAACAAAGCAAAAAAAGCGCATTTAATAAATGGTCTGTTACTGCTTATGGAAATTTGCAGCATGATACCGGTTTTTATATGGATGGGGTGGTATCGTATGGTCTTTTTAAGGGAGATGTTTTGACCCTTGCACGGGGCAAGGTTGTGGCGTTAAAGGGTAAACAATTTAGCGGTTCTTTAACGAGTGGTAGAACGTTTGCAACAGGGTATAAAGGTGTTGTTTTTGATCCGCAGATTCAGGTTGTTTATCAGCATCTTCAGTTTAATCAGGCGCGTGATATTGATAATCTTGATGTTGATTTAGGAAAATTTCATCAATGGGTGGGGCGTGTTGGTGGGCGTTTAAGCAAGACGTTAGGTGTTGTGGAAGAGGGACGTGAAGTTTCTTTTTATAGTAAGCTTTCTTATTTGCATAGTTTTGAAGATAAGCAATTCGTTTCTTTTAAAAACGATTTTCAGTTAGGTTCCTTTGGTTCTTCTTTGGAAGCAGGGGTTGGGTTTAATGCCCGTCTCTCATCAAAACTTTCTCTTCGTGGAGATGTCACTTATCAGCATAGATTTAAGAAAATTGGTTTTTCTGGAACGAGTTTCTCTGCTGGATTGCGCCACCTTTTTT
>NZ_JBHIOI010000244.1:0-650 GCF_042195415.1 Bartonella sp. CE47NXGY
CTTGCCATGTTAAGTGCTTTTGCAATGGCTGTATCAAAATTTTCAAACCCACCCCCATATTTTCCTTTTTCTGCTAGCTCAAATAACTGATTTTCAACAGTTTCAATTTGTTGTGATGTTGTAAGTTCTACAGAAACATCATAAGCTCTATTCACAACTTGAGTGCCAAGGTTAATTAAAGAGCGTCGGATAAACAGATCATAAATGACACTCCCATAATCTTTAGTATTAATGATTGTGACTGCCTCGGTAGCTAAACGCACCACGTAATTATATACAGTGATGTCACCAATTTTCACATCATTTTCAACAAAGGGCTTAATAGTAATGGGATCTGCAACTTTTCCATTTTGAATAATTTGTGAAATGATATCAAAAAGCTTTTGATGCAACGGTTCAAAAAAGTGCTCTGCTTTTAAAAAATCAGAAACGCTATCAAGAGCATTATTATTGATAATGATAGCACCCAGCAAAGCTTTCTCTGCTTCAATATTATGGGGCAGTTGACGAAAAGAAGATTGTTCTTCTGTTTGAAAAGAAGGTAAATTAACAGCGTTCATTTTATTCATTATGATTTAAATTGATTTGATAAATGATAATTATAAATCACTGAATCTACAGTGTGAATCCCATTTTTATTTTACTTAACA
>NZ_JBHIOI010000245.1:0-649 GCF_042195415.1 Bartonella sp. CE47NXGY
ATAGCGTTTAGAAGTGGCAATGGTGTTAAGATAATCGTAGGAGGCAAGCAAAAGCTTTACAGTTATGATAGTCAAACGAAGGGGTGGAAGGACATAAGTCAAAGTGGTGTGACTTATCATGCGCATGAAGATAATCAATGGTCGTTCGCTTTGTTTGGTCAAAGAATTATTGCGGTGAATAAAAATGATAAACCACAAGTTTTTAATACCCATAGTTCTGAACGATTTGAAGATTTAGGAGGCAATCCCCCGAAAGCAGGCTTGGTGAAGGTTTGGGGACCTTTTGTTTGTTTGATGCAATTGACAGATCACCCCAATCGCATTCATTGGTCAGGTTTGGAAGATGCAACCCATTGGACAGTTAAGCAGAAAGATTGCGATTTTCAAGATTTTCCAGATGGAGAATATGTTCAAGGGTCTACGGAATCGACTAATCCCCTCATTTTTATGCGTTCTGCTATTTATGCAGGAACCTTTGTTGCGGGTTCTAAGATTGTGTTTACGTTTCAAAAGATACAAGACAAGCGCGGAGCCCGTAGTGCGTCCTCTATAGCATGTCGAGGGAGTGATGTTTTTTTTGCGAGTGATGGTGGTTTTTATCAGATGAGTTTGGATGGTCAACTTTTGCCGATAGGCTTTGAGAAAGTTG
>NZ_JBHIOI010000246.1:0-649 GCF_042195415.1 Bartonella sp. CE47NXGY
AGATTAATGGTGGCTTGGCGTGAGAAAAGCCGATTGATTTGATCAAGCCCTTGCTCTATCTGGCGCAGATTGGTCGGCTTTCCAATAAGGTTTGGAAAAGCCGTGGTGATTTCTCCTTGAAGTCTCCTCTCAACTTTATGCCCATCCAGAGTGATATCTTCCATCACACCTTCAACAACAACAATCTTGAGATGACCGCCGCTTAAATCTTGCTCAGGCAAATAAGCCCGCACCGCAATATAGCCGCGCTTCATATAAAGCTTGGTCACCGCTTTGAGCACTTTGTTGATTTCGGCAATCCCCAAACACCGTCCTTCCCAAAGAGAAATGGCTTCATGAAGGTCGGTGTGAGAAATCAACTGAGCGCCAACAAATTCAATGCTTTTGATCAGCAAACAGGTTGTACTAGGCGAAGCACCATAGGCAGATGTGGTATCATCGTCTGGCAAAAATATCCCATGTGTTTCGTTTCTACGGTGCAATCGTTGAAAACGCTGTTCTTGCGTTTGTTGTCGTTGGATGCTCTCTGATTGATTAATCGCTTTCTCACGAATGTTTTGGGCAAAACTCGGCAACGAGAAAAGGCACAAAATAGCCGCAAAAACAAAAATGAAAAAAAATCTATGCATTCATTGTGCCCTCAAAATGA
>NZ_JBHIOI010000247.1:0-646 GCF_042195415.1 Bartonella sp. CE47NXGY
TCCTCACTGGAACCCTTGCCTTTACCAAAAGAAGCATTCCCCATCCACCCTGTACCACCGGTACCATAACTATACCCAACATTCATTGAAGCGCTTTGCGTGTGGTTTTCTGTGCTCTGCGTGTTTTGCGCACTTTCAAAGATGATATCTTTACCTGCTCCCATGGTGATATTCCCGCTCTGTTCATCATTGCTTTGCATCGAGTTTGTACCAGCAATAATATCGGCTCCAACACCATGGATGCTGCCTTTGTGGGCTTGCATATTAACAGCGCGTCCTGCTTCTATTGTACCTGTTACCGCAGTAGAGGTCTGAACAGAGGCTTCTGCCTTCTCTGTCTTAAAGCCCACGGTTACGCTAGCAGAAACATCAGCAATATCACGAATAGACTGTTTGTTTCCACTCTTCATCTCATTATAAAGACCTTTGCCTTTGCTATAGAGATCATAGCCTTTTAGACCAGCAATAAGACCATTGCCGATTTTGTGTTTTGTATCCCCATGACCAAAACGTTTGACTGCATCCCTTACATCTTTTACTGTACCAAGAATGCCCACATTGACAGAGCCTGTCACACCAGCAAAAGACTTTTCATGTGTCTCTTTGCCGTTAGAGGTATCATAGCTTTCTGATAGGGTGATATTAT
>NZ_JBHIOI010000248.1:0-646 GCF_042195415.1 Bartonella sp. CE47NXGY
TCGATATCGCTTAAATCAGCAAATGAGAAAGTTTTATCCGCTGCCATCTTGCCCTTAAGGGCTGCTTCAAGATCTGCGATTTCGTTGATCGTATGCGTGTGGTGTAAAGGTGCCTTTTCGTCTACCTTTTCCTCAACAGCCAAAAGAGCTTGATCAATTTTGGTCAAGTTTTCCCGCAAGATTGGGAATTCAGAACTGATAAAACGCCCCTCTTTAGGCAATTCCATGTCGAGTTTTTTGGTTTTTGTCATCTCTCATTTTCCCATCACAATATGCCAGCGCCAAAATCACTCACCATGGACCGCGCTGCTGGTCCACCGGTAAGAGTGAGTTTGAGGCGCGCTTGTTTGGCTGTTTTGTCACTGCTCACAAATTTTCGTTCTGTCCAAAGTGGTTCAGCGAGTTGTTCTGTTTCGTCAAGTTTCAAAGGGGTGAAACCACCATCATCTAGTTGCATCTCCAGTGAAAAGGTTGCACCACCCGGTAAAAAGGTTTTGATATAGCTCGTTAACCTTGCCTTTTCACCAAAGGCAAAAGCACGCGTGACATAGGTCGCTTCCTTATGGATCTTTCCCGCGATCAATTGAACAGGCGCAAATAACACCGGTGAGAGTTTCTCTGTTCCTTTAAGAATAGCGCGAAGCTT
>NZ_JBHIOI010000249.1:0-645 GCF_042195415.1 Bartonella sp. CE47NXGY
TACAGCATCCGTTGACGTTCTACTAATGTCTCCATTTTTAAGAGACGTAATCTTGCTGCTCTCTTTACTGTCCCCATGCGTCGCTACAAACGCACCTTTAGACTTATCCCACAACAAGGCGTCAGCTTGAGCAGTGGTAATGCCCTTTTCAATCTCTTCGGTAATTTCATCCTTAACATTATCGATTTTATCTTTAACATTCTCAAATGAATCACCAACACCAGAAAAGGCAGACGCGACATCGTTATAACTCGAGGCAGTAACACTGCCATCTTCTTTCACGCTCTTAACCGTGAATGTAGGCGCACTCCAAGTTCCATTCTCATACTTAGCTTTACCACCTAAAGACTTCGCAACACCGCTCCCTAGTGCATATAGCTGGTTACCCGCTACAGCATCACTTGAGCCTTTAGTTATAGATCCATTGGCAAGCGATGTTATCTTGCTGCTTACCTTCTCTTCACCATGCGTCGCTACAAACGCACCTTTAGACTTATCCCACAACAAGGCGTCAGCCTGAGCAGTGGTAATTTCATTGGTAATCTCTTTATGTAAATCCGTGAAAGACGTTCCTACACCGGCAAACGCTGAAGCCACATCTGTATAGCTCTCCTCACTCTCAGTTCCATCAGATTTTACTGTTTT
>NZ_JBHIOI010000250.1:0-639 GCF_042195415.1 Bartonella sp. CE47NXGY
GACAAACCCTATTTTTGCCAATGAAAAAGTGCGTTTGGCGATGCGCTATCTTATTGACTATGAAGGACTCGGTAAGACTCTTCTCAAAGATGTTGGTATTCCACGTGCAAGTTTTATTCCTCTTGGTAATCTTGGAGCTTTGGATGAAAAAGAGGGACAACCCTTTAAACTTGATCTCCAAAAAGCAAAGCAACTTTTAACAGAGGCAGGTTATCCGGATGGTTTTGAGGCCAGTATTTTTGCCGGTGCCTCTCCTTATCCTTTTGCTTTGCCTATTGCTCAGTCTCTCCAAGACAATGCAAAAAAAGTTGGAGTACGTTTTAAAATTGAACGTTTTGTAGGTACGCAGTTGTTTTCAAAATTTTATGCGCGTGGTTTTGATACGATTTTTTTCGGATGGAATAATGGCTCTGGGGACCCCCATACAATGGCTTCACGTCTTATTTATAATCCAGATAATCGGCTTGAGGCTAAAAATACAGGCTATGCGAGTTGGTGCCATGGGTATTTGGATGAAACTATGAATCAAAAGGTTCAAGATGCATTGTTTCAAAAAGATCCCAAAAAACGGGCGCAAATGTATGCTGATTTACAACGTGATTTTATGCAGAAAGGGCCTTATGCTTTTATCTATCAGAC
>NZ_JBHIOI010000251.1:0-637 GCF_042195415.1 Bartonella sp. CE47NXGY
TGGGTTGTGGAATTCAGAAGTTGAAAAAGAACTCAATAACGTCACTGAAGAGCTAGATAATTTCACTTGCAATAATAATAAAGAAAGGGAGGTGAAGTATGTCAACTAAGTTGCCATGGACGAGGCTTTTTGCAGACCAGTGGGCAATTGTTGTTGATTATTTGCCTGCTGTAGAGGGCAATATCTATATGCGATTACGGTTACGTATGTTGCGTACTGGTGAACCTCTTTTTTATAATATTAAAGTTTTATCTCATTACACTGGTTATTCAGTGAAGAAGTTTGAAGCGGCACTGAATGTTTTGCTTGAAGAAGGATATCTCATTCGTTTAGCAGATGGTCGCTTGTGGAATTTAGATGTTGAGGAAGAACTCAATAACTCTAATGAGAATTTAGATAAAGCTTCGGAAAAGGCTTCAAAAGCAGCAAAAGCTAGATGGGATAAAAACAAAGATAAAAGTAATGATGATGCACGTGCAATGCATGAGCAATGCACAAGCAATGCATACGCAATGCACGAGCAATGCTTGGAAATGCACAATAACATTAACAATAACAATAACAAAAAAAATAAAAATATTATTTTATCAAAAAGAGAAATTGATTTTGAAAATTTAGAAACAAACGATTTGGTTGA
>NZ_JBHIOI010000252.1:0-635 GCF_042195415.1 Bartonella sp. CE47NXGY
GGTGTTCCTGATAAAAGCATCACCGCGTTTATCAAAATCGTTCAAGGAAGCAAGGAATTTAAAGAAGGCACAGATTTTAAAAAAACCGGAGACACCATTGATTGGGCACCCGTGGGAGACGAACCTTTAGCAGGGAGCAGCTATAAGGTGACTTACCGCTATCGCGCAAAAATCACCGCTGATAAAGTAACAGCGCAGGAAATCACAGTCTCAGGGGGTGCGGAGGGTGGTGATATTATCGTCAGTTACACTTACAAACTCCCCCGCATTGACCGCATAGGACTGAACACGGGGGGCAATGTCGTCTATATCAAAGGAGTTTCATCAGATCACCCCATGGCACCCAGTGTCCCTGATGATGTGTTGTCCCTTGCAACCATTACCAACAATTGGCTTGAAACGCCGGTTGTGGTCAATGATGGCACACGGGTTGCCCCCTATGATGAGATGTGGCGCTATTTTCAACGAGTGCTTTCGCTTGACCGTCTGATGCAATTAGAACGGATTAAAAGCAATGTTGACTCTAAAGAACCTGTTGCCAAAAAGGGCATGTTTGCAGACCCTTTTCTTGATGATAGTTACAGAGATGAAGGCTTTCAACAAACAGGTGCTGTAGGCAACGGCATTTTACAGCT
>NZ_JBHIOI010000253.1:0-629 GCF_042195415.1 Bartonella sp. CE47NXGY
CTTTATGAATATGACGTAAAGGGTTAGAGCGAACCCCTGTAAGGATAAGCAAGCGCAAAGCAAGATGTGTTATGTTTTGTGTTTTACAGAGGAACTGATAAAAAGCTGGTATATCTTTCCAATCCATTGCTGGTCTATTAGTGATCTTATGACGTTGTTTTCCTAAGAGAGCACGTGCTTTTTCTGTTGCTTGTAAATCAACATTCAAACCCAAGGCAGCCGCATGTTTGAGACAAAGATTAAGACGTATCAATGCTGCTTGGGCTGTTCCAGCTTTTGTATGCCAAATGGGGGCAAGGGTATTGCGTATCTCTGTTTGGGTAATCTCTGAAACGGGTAAACAGCCTAACTTGGGAAGAATATGAAGGCGTAAAGGTGTAAACCAATTTCCATTTTTACCGTCACCTTTTAATTCAGCTTTACGACTTTCAAAAGCATCTAAAGCAATATCTTTTAAATAATGGAGATTACTTATTGCCTCACGCTTTTGTTTATTACGTTCTTTAATAGGATCACGCCCTTCACGTAAAACAGCACGCCATTGCATTGCACATTCACGGGCTTGTTTTAAAGAAACATCTCTTAAAGCACCCAAGCCCATTTCACGGCGCCGCCCATGAATGGTAAAA
>NZ_JBHIOI010000254.1:0-628 GCF_042195415.1 Bartonella sp. CE47NXGY
GGGCAAGTTGCAAACTTCATCATTTTATATGTGTTAGTCGTGCTGCTTGGTGGTTTATATGTTAACATTTCAATGAAAGTTTTTTCAGGAGATATTACAAATATCTTCACTACTTTAATTCAGTTCTTGGTTGTTGGTATTGGTGGTATTCACCTTTTCCTCAGACTCCCTGATATCGCATCAGCTTTAGCCTCTGGGGGAGCCTCCCTTACAGGATCAGGACCAGTCGCTAAAACAACGGCTCAACTAACAGGTAAAGCTGCTAAAGCAACAGCCAACACGATAGCAAAGGGCGTTAAAAAATTAACATCACTATTAAAAAAAGGTCTAAGTTAAAATGCGGGAATTTAAAAAAATTGGGGTCATCTTACCATTTCTCTTTCTCAGTGGCTGTGTGTCTTCACCAAACACACTGAAGTCACTCCCAAAATGTGATGGATATTCTAAACGTCCACTCAACAGATCAATGTGGAATTGGGAAGGAAAAAAACCCACGCCCACGCCCATTATCATCAGTAACAACACCCCTTCACCCCTAAAAGAAGGTAAGCTGGAAATGCTTCTGGCACAAAAATTAACGGATGAAGAAATCAAATCTTACAAAAATTGCGGGCAAAAAGCATGAAAG
>NZ_JBHIOI010000255.1:0-627 GCF_042195415.1 Bartonella sp. CE47NXGY
TTTAAGATGTATTAAGACACACAACAATCGCCTCTGCTGTTTTCTTGATCGCACCTCTTGCGGCAAGATGAGTAGAGCTTAATCCTAAAAAACCGATTCAATATATGAACCCCCTGCGTAATATCAAACCCATGCGTGTTTGGTTTAATAAATCCACGGAACCCTCATCAATTTCACTCTACGAGTTTGAGTAATATGCTTTGCTTCCTGCAACAAAGGCTATTTTTATCACTGGTCAGAGACATCGGCTGGAATATTAGCGTTTCCCGTAGTGCTCGTTGTTACGGCATCCACATGCCCCACAACGTTACCGCCCGCGCTACCGCCCGCTCCATCGACAGCAGCGTTCGCTACCCCTGTTGTTTTATTATTGATCTCACCTCTCGAGACAAGATTGGTAGAGTTTTGCAATCCTACAAGACCGATTTTATGATATCCAGCCATGCGTATTTGATTTAATAAATCGATGACAGTACCATAATCAATTTCGCTATCCGCTTTGATTAAAATTTTTGTCTCTAAATTTTGCGTCGTTTCCCTCAACAAAGCGTCTCTCAAAGCTGCTTGTTCTACAAGATGATCACCAATGTAAAGAGAACGATCTTTTTGCAACGTAACATAAAGAGG
>NZ_JBHIOI010000256.1:0-626 GCF_042195415.1 Bartonella sp. CE47NXGY
AAGAGAGACAAATCCAAGTGGGACAAACTTTATGAAGATACCAGAAAAACATGTTGTTGTAGAGCTAGAGGATATGAGCCTCGATCTCCTTTGCTTTCACCATGTCATGGCTGTGTTAGGGGACCGTTCTCAAGTTGGGGGACTAAACGGCTATTTAGAAGCCACACTGGAAGCCAATCCAGAGATTGCCAAATATGGTGTGTTTTTACCACGGGGCTTAAAGGTCATGCTGCCTGAGTTTGTGTTGTCTAATCCCCAAAGCATGGTGAAGCGGTTATGGGATTAATGCGCACGCATCCTTTTATTGAGGTGAGGGTGGGGGATAAGCTTGTTCATGAGGTTTTTTATCAGCGTCTTTTAACCGCAACCATTACGGACCATACCGGTAATGAAGCCGATACATTTGAAGCAGAGTTTGACGATAGTGGCAATGATTTAGAGGTTCCCTCAAGCAACAGCACTCTGCAAGTGATTTTTGGCTATGAGAACAGCATCAGTGCCTTTATGGGGCGTTTTGTTGTCGAATCGGTTGTGAGTTGTGGAGGCAGCGATGGAGAGATCTTGCGCCTTTGTGGCAAAAGTGCCTCGATGCGTAAAGAGCTCAAAGAACAGGTGAGTGAGCATTT
>NZ_JBHIOI010000257.1:0-626 GCF_042195415.1 Bartonella sp. CE47NXGY
CTTGGCGCTGTTCAAGGGGTGGTTCTTGATGCCGATGGCTCTGTTATTGTCGATTGGTACAAAGAATGGGAAATCGCACCACCAAAGCCGATTGATTTTAAATTAAATAATGAGACAACCAATGTTGCGGACCATGTTGATCAAGTCATTATGAGGATGATTGAAGCTTCAAAAGGAGCATTTTCTGATCGTTCGCGGATTATTGGGCTTTGTGGTAATGAATTCTTTTCCAAGTTGAAAAACCATAAAACAATTCGTGAGACCTATTTAAACACAGCCTTAGCACAGACACTCAATAGCGCCGGAGGTGTTGCAACACCAAGTTCGATTGGCTCTGGGAGCTTTGGTAGTTTTGACTTTGCGGGTGTGACTTTCATTAATTACCGGAGTATTCACAACTATAATGTGAGTGCGAAGGCTGGAACAAAGCGCGCTATAGGCATTAAGCCGGATGAATGTCAATTCTTTCCTGTTGATGCGCCTGGTGTATTCCAAAAAACCTTTGCTCCTGGTGAAAGCTTGGATTTTGCCAACACGGTTGGAAGACCTCTCTACACGATGCTTATCGTCGACCACGACCGTAATGCATGGGTAAAACCGGAGGTCTATAGCTATCCGCTTTACAT
>NZ_JBHIOI010000258.1:0-626 GCF_042195415.1 Bartonella sp. CE47NXGY
TGTCGAACGATTTGTTTTTTTTGCTGTTGTTGGTGTTTTCCTACCTTTTTATTGTTGTCGTTATTGGTACTTATAAGGTTTCCAAGCGCTTCGATATTCCGTGGTGGCGAGCGGCGTTTTATTGTATTTTTGGTGTTTCCCTCTTTTTGAAGGAAGTGCTGTTTTACGGCATTTTAGGAGTCGTCCTTTTTTTAGCTCTTTGGGGGATGGAGAGTATGGACATACCATGGGGACTCCTGTCCTTGATGGGGATCGTGTTTGCTGCACTGTTGGAGTGGTTCTTGATTTTGCATATGAGGGGGCGGCGAGATGGGGTGGTGACGCGTTGTTTGTGGTTATTGAAGGGGGTGGTGTTTTGCGCCGTTGTTGGAGCGATCTTTTTTTGTTTACGTCTGGGAGCAGAGTATATGGGGTTGAGCAGGCTTTGGTTCGCGAAGGATTGGGTGTTTTTCATCATTTGTGGATTGATCCTTCCTGTTATTTCTGTGGGAGCAAGGCGTGCGTGTGTGAAGGCGGAGACGTTTTTAAAGAGAGTGGGGTTTATGGGGCATTACAGATAACGTCGAGGGAATGATTGTTCAAAAGAACAGCGATAGCGGTAGGTTTGGGGATCAAACCAAAGCCCT
>NZ_JBHIOI010000259.1:0-622 GCF_042195415.1 Bartonella sp. CE47NXGY
AGGTTTATAATATTTCGAGTAAGAGCATGTTTGATTTTTTTGATTTCACTGGTTAATTCGTATTTTTTGCACATAGAAGACCCTCACAATCTAATGTGATAAACATTTGCTAAAATTTGAAATGGAAAATTTGCTTAAAAAGCAGGCGCCCCCGCCGCGCCGGCCGCTGCTTTATTAATTAGACCCAGACAATCTCTAATTCACCATAAGGAGAGAGACGTTCAGTATAGGTTTTTATTTTAGTAGACCCGCCGACATTTTCACGAATAACAGCAATGCCATGAATGTTGGCATTTTCAAAAACATGCACGTTATTTGCTATACGAGCGTTTTCATAAACCCTAGCATTGTCATAAACATAGGCATTATCATAAATAATAGCCTTGCCATAAACACGCGCATTACCATAGACATGGGAATTATCAGAAATAACAGCATTGCCATAAACATGGGCATTATCATAAACATAGCCAGCAACGATAGCATTGTCATAAACCCGCGCATGACCATAGATATGACCACAAGTGACAGCCTTGCCAAAAACCCTTGCATTTTCATAAACACGACCAGATTTTACAACACAAGCATTATCATAAACCCAGCAATTGCCATCATGAGAAAG
>NZ_JBHIOI010000260.1:0-621 GCF_042195415.1 Bartonella sp. CE47NXGY
GGGCAGGTTGTGGAAAAAAATAGAGGGGTGGAGGAAACGGGAGAATAAGAAAAGAACGGATAGAGACATTATAATCTCTATGTTTTTCTACACTACCTTGTTATAGAAAATCAAAAATTACCACACCTTGTGAATTCACTGTGGGACTGATCTTAAAGCTCTTCAGATTTTACAAAAATAACTATCAATAGAATATGAAGGGAACGGCAATAACAGCTAAGGCGGTCATTATTGCAAATAAAAACGCTGGAATCTTTAACCTAAATCACCAAAGTATGTTAATCGGAAGAGACATTTATAGATCACTCTGTTTCATTAAGTTCCTCTAATCAAAATACCGAAATATAATAATGGTACCGCCAATATATATTACGAAAAATAGTATTAGAGCAATGACAAAGACAGCTATTTTTTTTAAAGGTGATATTAACACTAAACCTATATTATCTCGGCTTTTATTACTTTCAGAAGCCTTGTCATTATCTTTAAAAGTTTCATGATAGAACTGATTGTAAGCAGCTCTCTTTTGAGGATCTTTAAGAATTTCATAGGCTTCACAAATTTTTCTGAATTTTTGTTCTGCTTCGGTACTAGAATTATGATCAGGGTGGTATTGCAGAG
>NZ_JBHIOI010000261.1:0-620 GCF_042195415.1 Bartonella sp. CE47NXGY
GTCATGCCAAATGCTCTCTTCTATAGTGGATTAACCGATATGGCTAAACAAAACGCGCTTTTAGCCAATATCAGAACATCTGTCTTAGGAAAAGAAGAGGAAAAACAAACCGGTTTCTTCCTCTATACTTACGGAAACACAGGAACCTTATCTTCTGAACGCGGACCTCTCAAATATGGTTATGGTGCTGATATCCGCTATGCTGCTCTCCAAGCCGGAGTCACATTCGCAGCATTAGAAGGACAAAATACCACAACACATTTCGGTCTTGTAGGCACCTATGGGCGGCTGTCTTTCACTCCAAAAGATATGGATGATGTAAGTAAGAGCACATTGGATAAATGGTCACTAACAGCTTATGGCAGCGTGCAGCATGACAATGGTTTCTATATGGATACACTCTTGTCCTATGGGATAATAAAGGGAGATATCGGCAATGCTATCATTGGCAAAACCGCAAAATTGCAAAATGCCAAAATGTTTAGTATCTCCACCACTGTTGGCAAAGAGTTTGCAACCGGAATGGAAAGTTTAACATTTGAGCCACAAGCACAAATTGCCTATCAACATTTGATGTTTAATACCATTGAAGATGCTGATAATTTTACCGTTGATATGAA
>NZ_JBHIOI010000262.1:0-620 GCF_042195415.1 Bartonella sp. CE47NXGY
GCCTGATTGCGCGCTTGCGTCGCATCATGTCTTGCATAACCAGCAGACTCCTTGGCTTCCTTGGCTATTTTTTGTGCTTCTTCTGCGGCTGCTTCTAAAGACGCGGCTTTCTTACCCGCTGTTTCAGCTGCCTTTTGCGCCTCTCCTGCTGCATATTTTGCACTATTGGCTATTTCCTTGGCTTTTTCGGCTTCATCTTTTGCTTCATACGCGTAGTTATTGGCTTTCTCCGCTATTTTCTTGGCTTCTTCGCCTGCCGTTTCTGCTAAACTTGCTGTAAGCTTAGCACTATCTGCTGTTTCATTCGCTTTGTGGGCTTTATTCCACGCTGCATTCGCTGTGCTTTTTGCATTTTCCACCTCACTACGCGCTTGCTCCGCATCATGTTTGGCATAACCTGCTGTCTGTTTGGCTTCTTGTGCTATTTTTTCAGCTTCATCCGCTTTACGCTTCGCCTCTTGTGCTATGCCCTTCACCGCTTCCCCACTCACCTGCCCTGCCGTCTCTCCTGAACGCACCGCAGACTCTGCTACCGCTTTCGCTTCCAAAGCTATTCTAGAGGCTTCTGTTGTGCTCTGTTGGGCTTGCTCCGCTTTCGCTATTGCACTATCTGCTGCACT
>NZ_JBHIOI010000263.1:0-617 GCF_042195415.1 Bartonella sp. CE47NXGY
CGCGCCGCATCAATGAACACGTCTTACAGAACCCCAAAAAGCCAATCCTATCACCAGCAAACCCTTGGCAGTATTATTCAAGAGATAGCAGAGCGCAATGGCTATACACCAAAAGTTGACCCTGCTCTTGCTAAAATTGTTGTGCGTCACATTGACCAAACTTCTGAAAGCGATATGGCTTTTGCCACACGCCTTGCAGAAGACTATGATGCGGTAGCAAAACCCGTTGATGGCAAGCTTGTTTTGGCTAAACGGGGCGAAGGCAAAGCCATCACTGGTGAAACACTCCCCGTTATTGTTATCCATGAAAAACATTGTACCTCTTGGGATTTTAAATACAGCGCACGAGATGAAGCAGGTGCAGCCAATGGCTTAGAAACAGATGTGGGGGACGACCAAAAAGCCGCTGCTGATGCACGAGAGCCAGAAGAGATTGATGATGATGAAAACTTTATCCATATGGATAACAGTGACAGAGCATCATCATCTGAATCAGAAAAAGCAGAAAAAGAATCTGAGAAAGAAGAAGACAAAGAGAAGAAAGGCGGTGTTATCGCAAGCTATCATGATATCCGCACTGGTGAAAAAAAGGAAGTCAAGGTTGGTAAAGAGCCTTT
>NZ_JBHIOI010000264.1:0-616 GCF_042195415.1 Bartonella sp. CE47NXGY
TTATATTTTTTACAAAAAGGGCTGTTTAAGCGCTTCTTGACACTGGGCCTCGGGATCACAGCACCTGGACGACAAATGGGCAAGTTTTCGGCTCTAAAAGTATAACACCACCCTCCCGCTCTTGCTACTTCTTCATCTTTATAGCGGAATCCTGATTGAATCATGCAAGCATAAGTTGTTGCTTTTGCATTGATGCTCTGCTTTCTATTTTCTGGAAATACATCATAAGGCGTTGGCATACCACATTCTAATAATGCTTTTCCTATTTCAGTAAAATCTGCTCCTGGCTTCTCCCAAGCAGTCAAGTATCCTGAAGGAGGCTTATTAAACTGACATCCAGCGATACTGAATAGAGTTACAGCACTTAATAATTTTAAGGTTTGTTTCATTTTTTACTCCATGATTTACTTGAAGGAACTTGTTCACGATGAGATGAGCCATAACGCACGTTACACTTATCGCCCGCGTCTCCAAGACAGGTATGGGAACTTATGGGATTTGTAGCCACTCTCAACCATTCTGTCCAAACGTTACTGCCAGCAGGGAGTATCCCGTAGGTATAGCCATTGCCGCCAATAATTCTGCTTACAAAGTCATATCTATTCCCATCAAAACC
>NZ_JBHIOI010000265.1:0-609 GCF_042195415.1 Bartonella sp. CE47NXGY
GCCAATAACTTCTTTCAAGGTCAAGGTCAGGCAAATCTTAATGCGTTGACGGGAGGGAGTGTACTTGATGCCAATCATCAACGGCAATTGGATGAAGAGCGGCAAAAATGGGAGCAGCAGAACAATCTTGATTGGGACCAGTTAAGTAAGTTGCTCGCAGCTGGTGGGGCTGTTGCTGGAAATTATGGAACGCAAACAGGACAAAGGACGACATTGACTCCACAGCCAAAACCTAATCCGTGGGAGATTGTTGGAAATGTTGGAACTATCCTTGGTACTTTTGCTGGGCTTAGTGATATCAGAGCAAAAGAAAACATCAGAGAAGCTGGGCAGAGAAATGGCTATAAACTCTATGAATACAACTACAAGGGGCACCCAGAGCGCTATCGCGGTGTAATGGCGCAAGATGTTTTGAAGTCAAAACCTGAAGCTGTTTTCTTGCATAAGGCGACAGGCTTTTTGCATGTGGATTATGGCAAGCTTGGCTTTGAGATGGAAAGGGTGCAGTGATGTTTTGGCGAGAAGAATTAAATGCATTAGAGCGTGAAAAAGCTTATAGAAAGCGTAAAGCGTTGGAACTTGCTGCTTTTAGCACAAACTCTTTTGATG
>NZ_JBHIOI010000266.1:0-607 GCF_042195415.1 Bartonella sp. CE47NXGY
AAAGGATGGCTTGTTAAAACCTATGTAGCTTGTTCATTGGAACAAAAGAATGTATTTGACATTATCTATTATGTAGCATATAAACTACAGATGTTTATTGTTAAAAAAACACACTATTTTACAGAGTGGTTAGACTCGTTAAAAGACAAACAAGTGCAAAAGAAAGTTGCTGCACGTATTTTCCGCCTTGAATATGGGCTTCTAGGAGACGTGAAATATTTCCGTGGCATTGGTGAACTAAAAATAAATTATGGACCAGGCTATAGGATTTATTTTGTAAAACAAGGGAAACAAATCATTTTGTTATTAAATGCTGGTGATAAATCCACACAACAAAAAGATATCGAAAAAGCCCTTCAATTAGTAAAGGAAATGAAACATGGAAATTACTAAATTTGATGTAAGTGAATATTTTAATACGCCTGAAGACTTTAAGATTTTATTAGATGATGCTTTAGAAACAAAGAATAGTGGCTATATTGCACATGTATTAGGTATTATTGCGCGTAAACAAGGAATGACAACTGTTTCTCAAGAGACAGGACTAAATCGCGAGTCTCTTTATCGTTCTTTAAGCGATAAAGGTGATCCACGACTTTCTACTTTT
>NZ_JBHIOI010000267.1:0-602 GCF_042195415.1 Bartonella sp. CE47NXGY
ACCCTTTCCTCATGCTAGCCCTATGAGGCATAATCATAACAAGCTCAATCTGCCTACGACAAACAGACCTAAAATCACTCATCGCATACTCCTCCGTAAGCCATATATCCCTAGTAATCATAGCCTCCCTCATTCAAACCCCCTGAAGCTTTTCTGGCGCAACCACCCTCATAATTGCCCATGGACTTACTTCCTCTATACTATTCTGCCTAGCTAACTCAAACTATGAACGCACCCACAGCCGCATTATAATACTCTCCCGAGGACTTCAAACACTACTTCCACTAATAGCCCTCTGATGATTCACAGCAAACCTTACCAACCTAGCCTTACCCCCCACCATTAATTTAATTGGAGAACTCTTCGTGATTACAGCCTCATTCTCTTGATCTCACATCACTATCGTGCTAACAGGACTTAACATACTAATCACAGCCCTCTACTCCCTCCACATATTCATTACAGTACAACGAGGAAAACTCACACACCACATAATTAACATAAAACCCCCTTTCACACGAGAAAATACACTAATATTCATACACCTTACCCCAATTATCCTTCTATCCCTTAACCCCAACATCATTCTAGGGTTCACCTCC
>NZ_JBHIOI010000268.1:0-601 GCF_042195415.1 Bartonella sp. CE47NXGY
GTCGAAATCTTTTTAGGGGAAATAGAACAAGAGATGCAAAAGATTTTGGCAAAAGCTGCTTAAACCTATGGGGGTGCTCTCTCCTCCCCGCACCCCCACCCTTTTACATAAGGAAATTAAACGTGTGTAACATCAAACATATTATCATACAGCCTGCTAAAGATGAGGAATTTTGTTTTTTTACCATTGGCTATGAAGGTAGGTCCCTTGAGAATTATCTTAGTTGTCTCATAGAAAACAATATCAAAACTTTATGTGATGTTCGTAAAAATCCAATAAGTAGAAAACACGGATTTTCAAAAAGACAATTAGAAAAAGCTGTAAGCAATATTGATATTGAATATATGCATATGCCTGAACTTGGAATTGCTTCTGAAAAACGAAGAAATTTGAAAACACAAAAAGATTATGACCGCCTTTTTGAAGATTATCAAAATACAACTCTCAAGAATAATTTTTGTGCAATAAACAAATTATATCAAATTTTTTTAAACAAAAAGCGCGTTGCAATCACCTGTTTTGAAGCCAATGTATGCATGTGTCATAGAGGACAACTCGCATTAGCTCTTACTCAATTGCCTGATTGGAAATATGAAATTAA
>NZ_JBHIOI010000269.1:0-599 GCF_042195415.1 Bartonella sp. CE47NXGY
TGGATATCGGCATTTCCCCCTGCTCTCATAGAGCTATAATGGTTGTCAATGGTATCAGCGTTAATGATGAGATTGCCGTGAGACTGTATCATTCCTTGACGAGTAGGCGAAAATTCTTGCGTGACAGTTTTCTGTATCATGTGAGATAAATTATTCCATCGGTACCCTTGAAAAAAGCGAACTTTCACTCTCTTCATTCCAAGTAAATGCCTTGTATACTATCCCATCTTCTAAAGTTATCTTACCATAAGTTGCCTCTTTGTTGGGCAAAGAATTTTTAAAGTGAAAATCACATATGTTTCCTGAACATTCAACTTCCTCATAGGAAACGGCCCACATTTCTACCCTCAACTCATTTGCTACACTTGTTGTATGATACAAAATCGCATTTTCATTGAATCAAACCCCTCTGGTTTTTGGAATGCGATGGTGACTTCTTCCGTTTTTTCCGTGATGATCAACAAATTGAACAGATCAATCAAGCTGTTGAAACCTTTTTAGCAGAGATAGAACGAGAGATACAACAACTCTCAACAAAAGCTGCTTAACCTTATGGGGGTGTTTTGTTCCCCGCATATCTACGAGCACCCCCACCCTTC
>NZ_JBHIOI010000270.1:0-590 GCF_042195415.1 Bartonella sp. CE47NXGY
TTTTTCCATAAAATAAACAGCAAATTTCACTATTTTGCTGATCTGATCTCTCTCATGGGCTGCGTATAAACAGCATTTAAAAAACTTTTGAAAAAATTATCGGCTTTTTTAGCATTTTTCTGCATTTTTTCTCAATTCATTCAAAATGGATTTAATAAGCTTCGTTTTAATTCTTTTGAAGAGACTTAAACCCCTTATACGAAAACGGAACTCTGTTGTAACAGGGCGTGAACTGGATCATTTGCACGTGAATTATGAAACTGTAAAACCTTATCCCGTAACCTTTAAAAAAGGTAATCCAAAAGTTACAGAGATCTCTAATCCAGAAAAATTCTATTACGTGACTGAAATGAAATTCGCAAAAGCAGGTAAAGAGAAAGATAAAACCACTGTTATTTATAATAACAATATCACAATAACAGATATCCCTCTTGACGCTTGTGAGTATATCGTTAATGGTAAATCCGCTCTTGAATGGGTTATGGGGCGTCAATGTGTTAAGACTGATAAAAAGAGTGGCATTGTTAATGATGCCAATCGTTATGCTGTTGAAACCATTGGCAACCCTGCCTACCCTCTAGAGTTATTTC
>NZ_JBHIOI010000271.1:0-587 GCF_042195415.1 Bartonella sp. CE47NXGY
CCCCCTGTTAACAATTTGACAACATCCTTTTCAATCCGTTGACGCTCTCTAAACGCCGCCTCTTTGAAAGGAATCCAAGCAGCCTTCCCAGCAGCTTTTGCTAATTGTACAGCTGCATCATGTTTACCCGTTGGCATATTGACGTTATGCCTAAATGATATCTTTTCATCCGCTACACGACCTGGTATTCTATTATAAAAATCTGCATAATCGGCTTCTTTTTCGATAACCTTCTTGACCGCAGAAGCTTTATCGGCTCCATAAATCTTTGCAAATCGTTTATACAGATCATTCGTACCAAAAATCTCCTTTGCCTTGGATACTTCATCTTTTGTTTGACCCATACCTTGTAAAAGTTCTGCCCTTGAACCCTTTTTAAAGTATTCTTGTTGTGCCTTTGGTAATTCATCAAAGATTTTACTGAACTCATCCTTATTAACCGACTTGCTAAGGATTTTGGAACCTTCATCCATGGCATCTAAACGTGAACTATATTGATGATACAATGATCGTGCCTTCTTATATTTAGGCGATATATCATCCATAAGCTCTAATAACTTTTTCTGAATGCCAACTAAGGTATGAAC
>NZ_JBHIOI010000272.1:0-587 GCF_042195415.1 Bartonella sp. CE47NXGY
GGGCAGGTTGTGGAAAAAAATAGAGGGGTGGAGGAAACGGGAGAATAAGAAAAGAACGGATAGAGACATTATAATCTTTATGTTTTTCTACACTACCTTGTTATAGAAAATCAAAAATTACCACACCTTGTGAATTCACTGCGGGACTGATCTTAAAGCTCTTCAAAAGCACTGATCAATAGATACTTCTCCATATAACTTTGATAAATGATATTAGTATGATCCCGAAGATAAATGCACCAATATTTACCAAATATCCTTTTATACTGATGAAAATTAATAACCCTATACTTATTATTCCTAGTGGTATATTCCACGTAAAAAACGAAATATAGGTATTATTCCACAAATAATGAAAATTACATTCATGATACTACCAATTACATGCTCGGTATTATCTTGTCGTCTGTTCTCTTGCTTTCTACTAATTTCAGAAGCCTTGTCATTATCTTTAAAAGTTTTATGATAGAACTGATTGTAAGCAGCTCTCTTTTGAGGATCTTTAAGAACTTCATAGGCTTCACAAATTTTTCTGAATTTTTGTTCTGCTTCGGTACTAGAATTATGATCAGGGTGGTATTGCAGAG
>NZ_JBHIOI010000273.1:0-583 GCF_042195415.1 Bartonella sp. CE47NXGY
CTTATACTTCCTAAATCAAAAACTGGTAAACTTGTTGAAGGTTCATTTGCATGGCTGCTTAAACAATACTTTAACAGCTCTAATTGGCATAGCTACTCTAATACTACAAAGAAACAAAAAGAATACATTCTTATGAAGATATGCGACTCCATAGGAAATATTCCATACCAAGCAATTGAAAAGAAACATATCATAGCCGGTGTTGAACGGCGCAAAGAAACACCAGCAATGGCTAGAAACTTTCTGAAAGCCCTTAATGGACTTTTTAATTGGGCAATTGATCAAGGTCTTTTGGAAAATAATCCAGCTTTAGGCGTCAAAAAACCTCCTCTTAAAAATAAAAGCGGCTTTCCTGTTTGGACAGAAGAAGATGTTGAGAAATATTATCAAAGATGGTCCCATGGTACCCATGAACGTGTCTGGATTGATGTCCTTTTGTATACGGGCTTACGTCGTGGTGATGCGGTTCGCATTGGCTGGAAAGATGTCAAAGACAATATTATTCATCTCAAAACAGAGAAAAGTAAATTCCAAACAGATGTCTTTCTACCTATTTTACCGGAATTAGCCAAAACGCTTGAAG
>NZ_JBHIOI010000274.1:0-582 GCF_042195415.1 Bartonella sp. CE47NXGY
TGATGCAACAACCAATCGAAAGACCCTTCTGTGAGTCTGGTACGCCTCTTTGTTTTGGAGGAGCCATTTTGAGCTTGTTTAATAGCCAGCGTATAATTATCAACAAACTCTTGCGTTCCATAGGTTCCTTCAATCCGAAACCGTGGTCCATGACCAATACGTACATACCATATAACTTTACCATGGCGTGTACGTTCACGAACAAGATGCGGCGGACGGCGTTTTGGCATGGCTAAAACTTTATACCGTCGACAGAGGGGCAACTTTTGCTGGTCTCGTAGTCTTCTTGCTCGTTTTCAAGTGGTGGAAAATCGTCAATGCTATAAGTATTATCTGTCGTTGTTGGTGTTATGGTTTTATTGATATGAATTAATAATTCCCCTGTAGGTTTGATTTCTATGAGTTCACATCCTTGTTTTTTAGCTTCTCTTAAAGCACGAGCAATAGCTGGTTGCGTGATAGTAGGTGGGCGGTGTGGCATGTTTATTCCCCTTCATTGAGATGTAATTCCCCCGTGGCGTGAATCACGCTGGTGTTTAAAAGTTGGTTTTTCGGTGTTAGAAACGGCTTATAGAGATACTA
>NZ_JBHIOI010000275.1:0-580 GCF_042195415.1 Bartonella sp. CE47NXGY
TTGGATTGAAAAGTCTTCTTGGCCTAAATTGATAAGAAGGACTTTGACTTCACCACGGTAGTCACACTCAATCGTTCTTGGAGTGTTGAGGCATGTAATGCCCGTGTTTTAAGGCTAAGCCAGAGCGTGGACGGATGCGTGCTTCAAACCCAAGGGATAAATGAAAAATGAGACCTGTTGGAATAAGAGCACGCTCCCCAGGTGCAAGAGTGAGCGTTTCTTCTTCTCCAATGGCGGCGCGTAGATCAAGGCCAGCAGAACCAGCCGTTGTATAGTGAGGAAGCTTTCTTGTCCCAAGTGTGGGATGCTGAACAGATAAAGTCTGGGCATGTGAAGGTTGAGAAGAGACTGGAGAAGAGTAAGGATACTTGTTTAGAGGTGCGTTTAGTGAAAAAACTTTGAAAGCAAATGCGCATTCCCTCTGCACTTTAAAAGCCCAAAGAATTTCCAGTGAAAGAGTAGTTGGGTATGTGTTATTTTGAGAGTAGCGATTTTTCAGAGCCTCTTAAGTGTGTCCCGTTGAACCAAAACCTCCTGTTCCACGGCTCTCGTTATGGCTTTGGGTATTTTGCTCTGGTTC
>NZ_JBHIOI010000276.1:0-575 GCF_042195415.1 Bartonella sp. CE47NXGY
TTTGAACCACTTGTCATGAGTTGAATATAATCAATAATCAAGACATCTAGACCATGTTGTCGTTTAAGACGCCTTGCACGAGCGGACAATTGTGCAATAGACACCCCACCCGTTTGATCAATATAAAGAGGGATTGTTTGTAAGGAACGCATTGCGTGAATAATTTTTGCAAATTGCTCTTCTGAGATATTACCACGGCGCATATCAGAAGAAGAAACCTTTATTTGCTCTGAGATAATACGAGTTGCAAGCTGTTCAGTTGACATCTCAAGTGAAAAGAAACCAACAATACCCCCTTCATTGGCTTGGCTGTTATCATGACGCTTGCAAGCATTGGCAATATTAAAAGCAATATTGGTCGCCAGTGAGGTCTTCCCCATCCCAGGGCGCCCCGCAAGGATAATCAAATCAGATGCTTGTAATCCCCCCATTTTCTCATCAAGTGTTTTGATATGGGTAGCTATCCCTGAGAGCCTTGAAGAACGCTTTTTCGCAGCGCTTGCCATGTTAAGTGCTTTTGCAATGGCTGTATCAAAATTTTCAAACCCACCCCCATATTTTCCTTTTTCTGCTAG
>NZ_JBHIOI010000277.1:0-575 GCF_042195415.1 Bartonella sp. CE47NXGY
ATTGTTAGGGGGTGGTAGCTGGAGTAATACAACGGATAATGGGCGTTTTACTCGAGCCGCCATGATCGTCAATGGTGTAAATGAACAAGTTGCGGCGCGTGGATGTAGCCATACGCGTCATTTTGTTTAGGAGGGGTAGATGATAGAATATCCAGAACATTTAAATAGCAAGCAAGATTATCTGAACATGCTTTCTTTTGACAAAGTTGAAACAGTAAGAAGGCTAGAGATGCTTTTGACAACGCGTTTTTATTGGTTTTTTGTCAAAGAACTCAGTGAAGGGGAAGAGGGGATTGAAGATGACACGCATAAGGTTTGTCTAACAACAACCATGCCGTTTGATTCAAATGGTGATTTTGTAGAAAAGCGTTGTCAGTATGAATTACAGGAAAGCGAATATGCGCCGCTCTTTCAACTTGGCTTTCGTGTTGAAGAAGTCGAGCAGCTGATCAAAGAGCATAGCCAATAGAGATCATAAGAAAACATTTTTATCCAGCTCCACTTTTGTGGGGCTTTTTTTATGGAGCGTCAGATGAGAAAGATATCGAAAGAAGGATTAGAGCTTATCAAACAAT
>NZ_JBHIOI010000278.1:0-574 GCF_042195415.1 Bartonella sp. CE47NXGY
TAGGCGTATTGTGTCTAGAGAGGGAAATGTACAGTTCAAAATCCCCGCAAATGCGGGGTTTTTTATTATCTGGAGGGCGTATTTTATGACATCAGAAAATACACATCAGGCTCCACAACCCATTAAAAAGCGTATACCACCAAAGGCAGGTCAAGGGCGTGTCAAAGGCGTTCCGAATAAGATGACGCGCATTTTAAAAGAAGCAGTGGTTAAGGCTGCTGAGAATGCTGGGAATAAAATTGGCAATGATGGTTTGATCTCCTATTTGGAAAAGCAGGCTATGGAATGCCCCGCTGCTTATTTAGCGTTGCTTGGTAAGGTGTTGCCTTTACAGGTAACAGGTGAAGATGGGGGAGCCATTAAGATCATAACGCGTGTAGAAATTGCTCCTTTAACAATGAATGACGACAAGACAGATTAAGATTGTACCAAAACTTATCCCTATTTTTGATGGGGATGCTTTGGTACGAGCGGCGTGGGGTGGACGAGGGTCTGGAAAGACAAGATCATTTGCCTTGATGGCTGCTTTAAAAGGCTATCAATTTGGTATGCAGGGGATATCGGGGACCATTCT
>NZ_JBHIOI010000279.1:0-574 GCF_042195415.1 Bartonella sp. CE47NXGY
GTTAAAGCATCAGCACTTAAAACCACATCATAACTTAAAATCGTGCTCTCTTGAGAGGTTGTGAGCATGCCCCCCGCTGTCAAGGCAACCTGCTGCATGCTGACAATATCACCCGTGTGATTGAGGGCACCATGGGCATCCAGCGTTATCTTCCCATTAGACCAGACAGTGCCTTCTTGGATCAGGGCACCGTGATGCGCATAAAGGTCAATTTTTTGCTCTGCCACTAAGCGCGCGCGTGATGTAAGCTCTGCTGCTTCCACCAAAAGAGAGCCGCCGGCGCTATAATGTCCAGCGCCTACAGTGAGCGCATCATCGGCGCTCAAGACAATATTCCCCTTGGCACCAATATGGTTGTTTAAAGCGCTGATTTGATTGGTTTTAATGGTCAGATCGCCAAGGGAAGAAACCCCTGTTTGATCATTGTCTTGCATGCGGCTCAGATCAATTGTTGCTGCTTGGATCTCTAAAAGATCACCGGCGGCTATCCGCCCATTCCCCGCCTCAAGCTTTGCTGCCTGTAAATGCAAAGAACCCGTCGCTGACTGTTGACCATCACTCCCAATACCGCTTG
>NZ_JBHIOI010000280.1:0-572 GCF_042195415.1 Bartonella sp. CE47NXGY
GGTATTCCGAAAAGCGTTCTCAATTACGAACCTCTCATAGATGAGATCAATAAAGAGATCAAAAAATTATCAAAAACCGCAGGAAATAAATATGTTTACAGATAAGCAGCTAAGAGCCTTGTTTGGTATTATAATTTTTATATTTTTATGCTTTTTAGAAATTAAAAAAAATCCCTATTTTATCCAAGGTATTTTGATATTTGCATCTTTTGGTTTGATAATAATAACAAATATTTTTGTAATTTTATGCAATTCTCATATTCCTTTTGAGTTGCAGAACAATCCAAAATATAAAGATGATGATACAACAGGTTGGAAGATATTAACACGTGATTTACAACAGTATATGCACCGACTTTTAAAGCTAATAAGTTTAGCACTTGTCGTTTTAATTTTTCCAAATAGTTATACTGTATTTTGGTATTTAGATATCGTTTTTTGGTACTTTTTTTTAGTTTATTCATTCTTTCTCATGTTGCATACACGCAGTTTAATAAACATGTCCATTTACGCACTACATTTTTATACTAAAAACCAAAAGTAAAATTTAAAATCACTTGGTATTCAATTAG
>NZ_JBHIOI010000281.1:0-570 GCF_042195415.1 Bartonella sp. CE47NXGY
CTGTACGGTGCCTTTCTGTCAATTTAAACGCATATCTATTCTCAAAATCATCAGCAAACTTCACTACTTTGCTGTTTTTTCGGATCCATAAGTGTCTTTAAGCGTAGATCGCTGTTGCAAGTTGATTGAAGCTTTCTGAAAGGTTATTTGCGAAATTGTTTGACGGTGGTTTATAACATGCGCTTTCATATAGTTTTTTCACTTCTGATTTTTTGTGTTTCTTAATTACCAATCCATATTCTGGATGCGTAATCCAATTATCCCAAGCGCTTTGCCAATCGCGTTCATTTGCATTGTGACATGGATTGGTTTTTGAAAAGCGTACAAATTTTTCAAATTCTGATAAGGCTTCATCATGCGTTAATCCTTGTTCAGTTGCGTATTGAAAATCGGGTTTGAAATCTTCTAGTATTCTTTCAACTTCTTGTTTTTCCCTTATTTTCTTTGTTCCTTCAAAAAAGTTTGCTTTCTCTGGAAAATAAGCAGGCATTATCTTATCAACGATTTCTGAAAGTTGTTTTCCAACCTTTTTAACTTTTCGTGAAGGCAATTTCGCAATCATCGCTTCGT
>NZ_JBHIOI010000282.1:0-569 GCF_042195415.1 Bartonella sp. CE47NXGY
AAGTGACATTAATCGGGCGTTTAGGTGCTGATCCCGAAAGCAAAACAATGAATTCTGGAGCAGAAATAGTCAATTTTCGTATGGCAACTTCTGAGAGCTATACAGATAAAAATACTCATCAAAAAGTAGAGAAAACTGAATGGCATTCAGTTGTGATTTTTAATCCACATTTGGCAAAAATTGCACTTCAGTATCTCAACAAAGGTTCAAAAGTTTACGTAGAAGGAAAATTACAAACACGCAAATGGCAAGATAAAAATGGGCATGACCATTACACAACAGAGATTGTCTTGCCACAATTCAAAGGCGAGTTGTATTTGCTTGATGTAAAGAAAGATCAATCTGCCCCTTCTTCCGTTACTTCTCAAAATTATGCTATCGCTTCAGGTGCTGCTGATCATAGTGCATCTCTTAATGACAGCATACCATTTTGATTGAAAAATAGAGCAAAGAGAAACATGTGGGCTCCCACAGATTAGGGGATGTATGAAAAAGAAAGATGCTTACATTTCACAAGTGAAAGTACGTCAAGATCCTGTTAATCAATTGGCAATTGAAATGCGTGCTAA
>NZ_JBHIOI010000283.1:0-568 GCF_042195415.1 Bartonella sp. CE47NXGY
TACCCAAAGCCATAACGAGAGCCGTGGAACAGGAGGTTTTGGTTCAACGGGACACACTTAAGAAGCTCTGAAAAATCTCTACTCTCAAAATAACACATACCCAACCACTCTTTCACTAGAAGTCCCTTGGGCTTTTAAAGTGTAGAAGGAGTGCGCATTTGCTTTCAAAGTTTTTTCACTAAACGCCCCTCTAAACAAGTATCCTTACTCTTCTCCTGTCTCTTCTCAATCTTCACACCCCCCTTGACTTTATCCGTTCAGCATCTTGCACTTGGGACAAGAAAGCTTCCTCACTACACAACGGCTGATTCTGCGGTCTTGGATTTACAAGCAGCAATTGGTAAAGAAGAAACGCTTGTTCTTGCCTCTGGGCAGCGGGCACTTATTCCAACAGGTCTCATTTTTCATTTATCTCTTGGGTTTGAAGCACGCATCCGTCCACGCTCTGGCTTAGCCTTAAAACACGGGCATCACATGCCTCAACACTCCAGGAACGATTGAGTGTGACTACCGTGGTGAAGTCAAAGTCCTTCTTATCAATTTAGGCCAAGAAGACTTTTCAATCCAA
>NZ_JBHIOI010000284.1:0-562 GCF_042195415.1 Bartonella sp. CE47NXGY
AAAAGCCGTGTCTTAAAGGACGCGGCTTTTTTTTATTCTATCTTTTAGACGCCACAGCCGCTTTAATCAATTCCTCTACAGTCTTTATCTATCTACAAAAGGATATTAAACCTGTAGAAATCTCTTTTCTTCCTGTAACCCATGCCCCCAAAATAAGTTGCGTATCTCCAAAAACACGCGCCCTGCCACCAATAATTGCCTTTCCATAAGCACGTACATTACCGTAAACCTTCGCAAACCCATTAACACACGCCTCATCACAAATTATTGCATTTTCAAAAACCTTCGCATGCCCCCAAACCATAGCAGCATTATAAACCTTGGCATCATCACCAACCCAGCAATTGCCATCATGTGATAAGTTGTATTCACTTTCAATAAAGCCCCCTAAATCTCCTTTTTTAACACTTCCAAAACTTCTTAAAGCTTTAATGCGATAAAGTGTTCTAACTCTACCATAGAGATGGTCTTTAACTTCTGTAGTTTCATTAGTAAGTTCATATTTTTTGGATACAGTTTTAGTGGTCATAGGTAGCTCCCTAATCTAATATTCAAACAAATT
>NZ_JBHIOI010000285.1:0-559 GCF_042195415.1 Bartonella sp. CE47NXGY
TGGGCATCAAGCACACCTCCCCCTTGTATGGCATTGGAATAGGCATTCCCATAACCCTGTAAGAAGTTATTTGAGGCGCCCAATTGATTTTGATTGGCTTGGTCTATCATGGCATTGGCTTGCATCATGCGATCCGCATCACGATTATACTGGTCTGCTGTAGCACTTGTGGACAAAGCACCAAGTTCATTTGCTAATACACCTGCATGTGCACCGGACCCATAACGACCCGCACCTGCAAAAGAGCTGTTAATCGTATCTCTTACACGGTCTAAGCTATTTTGAAGGGCGGCATTAAAAGACGGATTCTGTCCAACCATATCACCAGAAGCCACTCTTCCAAGATTGCTTGCTGTCAACGTTGGATTGTAAATCGTATTCATCAAAGAGCGATTTTGATAATGCTGTGGAATACTTCCAAGACCACCAATTCCATAGCGCGTTTGATCACTTAACGGCGCTACACGAGGACCGCCATAAACATTCCCACCCGCCCCTGTATCATACAGATTATACGCATCCGCACCACCTCGCTTAAAGACATTCTGCATCCAAGCAG
>NZ_JBHIOI010000286.1:0-559 GCF_042195415.1 Bartonella sp. CE47NXGY
TGCGGGGTATTACATGTGATTTGCCTGCTGATTTACGCTTTTACGACAAATGTTCGCACCCCTCTGGGGTTACACTGCCCGCGTTGGTTGCTTTTGTTAAGGGCGCTGGCTCTTTCGCCATTCATAGAACCTTTTTACAAGCCAATGGCTGCAAAACAGACCAAAAACCAGCAAAAGCCATGTTGGGATCTGTAACAGGTGGTGCTGTGCATTTAAGTCAAGCCAATCCAAAACATCTGGTCATTTGTGAAGGCATTGAAACGGGGCTGTCTCTGCTGTCTGGGTTGTTATCAGAGCCCGTTGATTTATGGGCGTCTCTTTCAACCAGTGGCATGATGCGTGTGAATTTACCCCATACAAAAGGACGTCTCACCATTGCAATGGACGGCGATGATGCGGGTCGTAAAGCAGGTTTTACCCTAGCTGCGCGTGCCTATAGACAAGGCTTTGAGGTCTTTATGATGCAAGCTCCAAAAGGAACCGATTTTAATAACGTATTACTTTCTTAAAAGAGGGAAACTATGAAAGATAGTAATTTACAAAACAATAATGAAAATAC
>NZ_JBHIOI010000287.1:0-559 GCF_042195415.1 Bartonella sp. CE47NXGY
ATAATACTGCCAAGGGTTTGCTGGTGATAGGATTGGCTTTTTGGGGTTCTGTAAGACGTGTTCATTGATGCGGCGCGTCCTGTCACGCTTAAGCTTTGTGGGGGGCTGCTTACAGAGATTTCATCAATCAGATAGGCGCCCATATCGCGGTTTTTACCGCCTTCATAGCCAAGTGTGACAGAAATAATTGTTCCGATGAGAGGAATATCAAGAAAGCCATTGTCGCACTCACGGGCGCGGTCATCAAGCTCTATGGTAATGCGGTCACTTTTGTCTTCTGCTTCATCGGTAATTTCAATCGACAAAACATAGTCCATCAGCGTTCTTGTGATGTCCTCTCCATTTGCCAGAACCATGCAAAAAGGTTTCATGATTGACTGCCCCAAATTCTAATCACCGGTGTGGCTTTAGGATAGGGGAGGGTTGGCAAAACGATTGTGATGCCTGCTTTTAAGATGGGTCCATAGTCTGCAAGACCAAAGTTTGCTGCATAAACGCGTTCAACAGCAAGGGCTTGTTGACCCTTTGCATAGTATCTCCAGCAAATGGCATCAACCAT
>NZ_JBHIOI010000288.1:0-558 GCF_042195415.1 Bartonella sp. CE47NXGY
TATTTGTCTAGGGGCAAAGCGTCTTGGGTTTAGGCTTTCATTCTTTGCAAAGGATTGATCTTTTGCTGCATTTTTGGCATGGTCTCTGATTTTTGCTTAATAAAGGAGCGGGGCGTATGGTGGTTGCGCGGGACATGTTTTTGAAGTTAGCGGTGTTTTCCTGCGTTGTTGGATTGGCGTATAACGGAGCCAAGCATATGGGGGCACTGGTTTTTGATCTTTAACAATGGGGTGTTTGTGAGCAGTGTTGGATTCGTTCCTTTGTTTGTTTTGGAAGGGGTACGGTGTGTGCGTGTACTGTTGGGGGGCTTAAAAAAATGAGCATTTTTCTTTCCCACGGGCGTGGTCTTTGATGTTCTTTCTGTGAGGGGTATTTGATGTCGAACGATGTGATGTTTTGGCTGTTGCCTTGGTTTTTCTGCTTTTTTGCTCTGGCCTTGATTTTTATTTATAAGGGAGCAAAGCGTCGCTCTGTTACAGAGTGGATGTTTTGGAGATGGGTGGTGCTTTATGGCGCCCTTGCCACCTACCTTGGTTTTGTTTATGTGGGCGTGGGCA
>NZ_JBHIOI010000289.1:0-557 GCF_042195415.1 Bartonella sp. CE47NXGY
AAAAAACAAATCGTTCGACATCACATACCCCTCACAGCAAGCCCATTAAAGATCACACCCATAAGACAAAAAAACACACCCTACTTTAAGAACCAAGCCCCTAAAACACGCGCACACCTTGCTCCCTCACAAACAAAAGGAAGGGTAAATCCAAAAATGAATAAAAACACCCTCTCATCCGAGAACCAAAGCCAGCTCAACCCTAGATTCTCTGCTCCCAGACGGGTAAAAAAAAGAATTGGTGCCAAAATGCAGCAAAACAGCACAAAATTCAAAGCACGCAACGACCTCTGTAGCACCGTATCACCTTGCTCGCGTATAAAGAACCCCAAGAGCACTTTCAACAATAAAGACAAGAGCAAAACCTTTAAGAATACCGCCCTTATGCTATCCATATCCCTGACGCCCACAGCAGCGAACCACAGGATAAAGCCCATCATGCAACAAAACATGACCGCCTTTAAGAACACTTGCCCCGCCACAGGCATACTCTTGACGCCCAGATGCACCAAACCAAGGACAGTTGCAAAAATGCAAGAAAACACCGCCCCCTTCAA
>NZ_JBHIOI010000290.1:0-554 GCF_042195415.1 Bartonella sp. CE47NXGY
ATTTCAGGATTTTCAAGAAAATGTAAAACCCAATGAAGAATAACTAAATCAAAAGTTGTATCTCCAACAGACAAGTGCAAAACATTGCTATCAAGCACGATTTCAACCGCATGCGTATAAAGATTAGAAAACAATTTTAAGATAGAGCCTCCACCTCTTCCAATATTCAGCATCGTCTGAAATGGTTTATCGCCAATGATTTCAAGTAAAGCGTTTTCTACACCCTGATCTGCCATATAGGATGACCGTAATACATCCCATTGCAACGTATTTTGTAAGAAATGCTTCTTCCTCGTTTTTTGACGCTGCTTTTTGACATCCTTCAAACGTTCTAAATCATGCGCTAACAACACATCATGCTTTGGCAAAGCCGAAAGAACACCCATCACAATGTCTTTACCCCAAAAATCATGACAAAGCTTAAAATAAAGGCTATCTCCCTTCTGATAACGCTCAATCAATCGAGCTTCGTACAAGAAACGTAAATATCGTGATATACACGCTTGCGACTGATCAAGAATAAAAATAAAATCAGGAATTGTTAAATCTTCATG
>NZ_JBHIOI010000291.1:0-552 GCF_042195415.1 Bartonella sp. CE47NXGY
CTGGGTGTGGTGGCGCACACCTATGATCCCAGCTCCTCGGGAGGCTGAGGCAGGGCAATCACTTGAGCCTGGGAGGTGGAAGTTGCAGTGAACAGAAAGATATGTGCCACTGCACTGCAGCCTGGGCAACAGAGTGAGACCCCATCTCTGTTAAAAAAAAAAAATAGGCCGGGCACGGTGGCTCATGCCTGTAATCCCAGCACTTTGGGAGGCCGAGGTGGGTGTATGACCTGAGATCAGGAGTTTGAGACCAGCCTGGAGCCTGGCTAACATGAACCCCGTCTCTACTAAAAATAAAAAATTAGGCAGGCATGGTGGTGCATACTTGTAATCCTAGCTACTCAGGAGGCTGAGGTGGGAGGATTGCTTGATCCTCAAGGCTGCAGTGAGCTGTGATCACGCCACTGCGCTCCAGTCTGGGCGACACAGTGAGACTGTCTCAAAATAAAATCTGAAAACTTTGAGTTTTTCTGACACATTTTAGGTTGTGTTTGTGTTTACACACACACACAAATACCTATATCTCTATATATGTCTAATCTTCGTCTCTTG
>NZ_JBHIOI010000292.1:0-551 GCF_042195415.1 Bartonella sp. CE47NXGY
TCACGCTCTTCAGCCCATTCATAATAGGTTTCTACCTTTTCATATCGTCCATAATGGAGAGGGTCATGCATAAGATATTTTGTCACAAAATCTTCAAACACTTTCCCCCGTAGAGCATTTGATGTTGCCTGTTCACGATAGGATTGTAAAAGGGAGCGTAAAGTGAATTGTTCATTATCAGACTTAATAGATTGAAGCATATTGTAATAAAAATCCCTTGCCTTATGAGATGATTAATATTCATTAAAAGAATCAAAACGAATTCAATTAAATGCACTTAAAGCAAATAACGATAAAAATGGGAAAAAACTGCTAAAAAAGCCGATATTTTTTTCAAAAGGGGTCTTTAAGGCTGCTTATCAACAGCCCATGACATGGAATAAGATCAGCAAAGTAGTGAAATTTGCTATTCATTTCACGTATTCATCAAGATAAATGTACTACGTTCTTTAAAATATCAGAATGAGTATTTTGATAGGTTTTGTCTGTTTTTAAAACCCCCAAAACACCTACAAAACCCTCTTAGATATATATTAAAAATTGTATTTATG
>NZ_JBHIOI010000293.1:0-549 GCF_042195415.1 Bartonella sp. CE47NXGY
ATTGTTTTTTACATTTGTATTATGTTTTTATATGGGAGTATTGGTGTTTTATAGCGGCGTGTAGGCTGTATAATGAAAGCACCTTCTATAGAGTTAAGCCTATGAGGACATTATTTAAGGTGTCTTGATATCATATTTATGTTATTAGCCAATATATTGATTTTAAAAGATCATTGATTTTTTTAGACTCAATGAGAGGTTTGAATACAGGAATATTTTTTCATTTCAAATTTCCTGTTTCAGAATCCAAAAGAGTCTGTTTGTCTGTTACAAAAGAAGGTATTTATCTTAATGATACCGTTTGTAAAAGAAAATACATCTTTGCGGCTGCAATATGATATAATGCCGCACAATATAATATAGTGATGGCTCATACCTTCATAAATGTCAAAGGTGGTGTGTCCAATAGTCTTAAAATATCTCTTTAAAACAGGTTCTTAGATAAGAAATGCCTTGGAACTTTTAGTGAGGAGTGCAAAAAGATGCTCTAAAAAGACGAAAAAGTAAAAGGGTAAGACAATGCATTATATTCATAAAAATAAGATCGGC
>NZ_JBHIOI010000294.1:0-542 GCF_042195415.1 Bartonella sp. CE47NXGY
AGTCCATCTACTGTTTCTACACGAAACAGGATCAAACAACCCCTGCGGAATCTCATCAGACTCAGACAAAATCACCTTCCACCCCTACTACACAATCAAAGATATCCTAGGCCTAATCCTCCTCCTTTTCATCCTAACAACACTAACACTACTTTCACCCGACCTCCTAAACGACCCGGACAACTACACCCCAGCCGACCCACTAAATACCCCTCCACACATCAAACCAGAATGGTACTTCCTATTTGCATACGCAATTCTACGATCCGTTCCTAATAAACTAGGAGGCGTACTAGCGCTCTTCCTATCAATCTTCATCTTATCTATCATCCCCATACTTCACAACTCCAAACAGCAAAGCATAATATTCCGCCCACTTAGCCAATTCCTGTTCTGACTCCTAATTACAACCCTACTAACCCTCACCTGGATCGGAAGCCAACCAGTAAATCAACCCTTCATTCTCATTGGTCAACTAGCATCCATAACATACTTCATCACAATTCTAATCCTAATACCACTAACCTCCTTGATCGAGAACA
>NZ_JBHIOI010000295.1:0-541 GCF_042195415.1 Bartonella sp. CE47NXGY
TCCATTTTCCAGCATGCTTTACGTATCATTCCAAGCTCCCTACTTGCGTGCCGCAAAAACACAAAAACCGGCTCTTTCCCCTTGAACGTGCCTTTTTATAGGTTGGAACCTGTCTGTACTGCTGCTTCTCTTCCCCCTAAGCCTTCATTTTTGTTCTCCAGCATGCTTTCCGTGTCACTCCAAGTCACTGGATAACCCGCTGCTGCTTCATTGCCTTACCCCCCCCCAATGAACCAGCCGGCAACTGCCCCCTACACACAAGCGTCCGCAATTCCCCATATATAGGGCTCTTTTCTTCATGCCCTCCTTTCCATATCGGCTAAGAAAATCCCCGCAAAGCTCCTCCTCCCAAGCTCCCCACCCCCCCAAGAACGAAAGCATAACGTGCACCATTGTCACCGCAATGAAAAAGCACTTGGGCCCATCATTGCGGATTCTTTTTCAACCCTGCTACTGCACGACGAAAAAATCATGGCGGCAATATTCTTCCTCCAATTTTTTTGCCATAGACTGAGCCACCTCTTGCGATATAAAAAGTATA
>NZ_JBHIOI010000296.1:0-538 GCF_042195415.1 Bartonella sp. CE47NXGY
ATAAAACAATCCCTGCCGAAATCAAGCGAGGAGACAGATGAAAAAGCGATTTATTATAACAGGAATGATTACCCTTTGGGGGATGATAAATTTGGCACATGCAAACAATGTTGATGGAAATCATGTAGGTGGTAACGTGCGGCTAAATCTTTTAAGGGCACAGATTCTTTCGGAATCAGATACTAAACAGAATTCACCTGCTCCATCGCCACCACCTGCTCTACCAGCGGAATATCTGGAGCTTATTAAGCTATTAAAAAAAGGGGAAATTATTGAGCTCTTTAAAAAACAACTTGCGTTAAAAAAAGAACAAATTTCACAAACAGAAAAAGCCTATCAAGCTATAACAAAGAGTCAGAAAACAAACCCAAAGCAAATAGACTTTTCTAGTTTTTTTCTCAAAGAACCAGAATCGTTCTATAAGAGTGATAAGCTTTCAAGAGAATCATATCAAAAGGTACTAGAGGACGAAAACAAAGTTTCTGGGCCTTTTGATCAAATGGGCAAAACTATTTCAGAGCGTTTACAATTTGCATCG
>NZ_JBHIOI010000297.1:0-536 GCF_042195415.1 Bartonella sp. CE47NXGY
AAAAAGAAGTAAAAATATCATCCCCATTCCCAATCACGAATGCGCCCCACAGGAAAACCAAAACGTGCCGAAAATGATATCTATAACCCTATATTTTTTCTGATTTTTTTTGACATCAACATTTGCAGGAATATAAATACCAAATTTAGTATCCGCTTCACCTTTAGCTTCAGACAAAAGCTTCACAAACACCTTTTAATATACGAGGTCCTGCTTTATGTGCCTTATCCATTATTATTCTTTTCGATATTCATCAAGGCGCAATATAAAAATTTTCTTCAACGCATTCCTCTCTGATTTTGTCAAATTACCTCAAGATGATTGACTGTAAATATCTTCGATCAACACCGGAATATTTTAACCACCAAAAAAGGGTATAACCTTATATCCCCCACTTTTACTCTTATGCTTTTAAACCTAACTTTCCTTGGCTTTCTCTCAACCCTTGCATAAGACCACCAGCATCTGAATGAGTAGCAATAAAAGAAACAATATCAAATAATTATTCAGGCGATATGCCTTCTTCTTTCACAGAA
>NZ_JBHIOI010000298.1:0-534 GCF_042195415.1 Bartonella sp. CE47NXGY
TGAAGCAAACAAAAAGGTAAAATTTATTCGAATAAATATGCAGAATTTTTGAATCCAAACAGCGTAATAAGCTGGTTATAATAGGTGTTTTAGAAATACGATGCGGAGGATTACAAAATATAATGAAAGTTTTCATATAAAGAAAATAGAGATATAATGGTGTCTAGATGGAGATCGCCAAGATAAGTATTACCGCGTATAGGTGTATCTCATCTTGCTTCACCGAGGTTAGCGTTTACCGTACCAGCAAAAAACTTGAAGTATCTTGTAGAAATATTTTTTGTGTTTGCTGATGGTAAATTCGCACTTCTCTCTTTAAAAGAGAAGGGTGTAGTGTTTTGTAGAAAGGGTAAAAGTTATAGGTTGCTTCATTTAAAGGGGCATTGTTGCTTCTTTTGCCCATTTTTTATCTTCTTCATTTAAGTAAGGTGCATTCATCTGATAAACGCGCGCATGGTAATCATTGAGCCATTGTCGTTCTTCTTGTGTCAAAAGCTCTGGAAGGATTAACCGTCGATCAATGGGGCAATGTGT
>NZ_JBHIOI010000299.1:0-533 GCF_042195415.1 Bartonella sp. CE47NXGY
AGTTTAGAAACAAACGAACAGGTTGACGAGCCAACAGAGGTTGCTGCTGTTGAGACCACATCAGAGCAAATCACAACGGGTGTAGAAAACCAACCTTCCATTCACGAGCAAGAGAACGTTCCCAAAAAAGCAAAACGAGCGCAAGCTAATCGCGGTTGTCGATTGCCTACGGATTTTGAACCGGATTACGATTTTGCCATTGCAGAGGGCTTGCCTCCAGAGCGCGTCAAAGTCGAAATTGCAAAGTTTCGAGATTATTGGAAAGCCTGTGCAGGAAAGAATGCTATCAAACGTGATTGGCAAGCAACATGGAGAAACTGGGTGCGAAAGGCTATCGAGGTTTTAGAAAAAACAAAAAACACGAACAACAATGGTGGAAACAATGGAAACTTTTCAAAAGATCAAAGAACTCGTGGTGGTACCGGAGAGACAATCCGTAATCTTATCGGTGCAACACAGCTTAGTGACGCCTCTACAAGATACCGTGCAACAGATAGAGCAATGTGTAACTCTGGAGTTCCCATGGACCTTGA
>NZ_JBHIOI010000300.1:0-533 GCF_042195415.1 Bartonella sp. CE47NXGY
CACTTGTCTGTTGGAGATACAACTTTTGATTTAGTTATTCTTCATTGGGTTTTACATTTTCTTGAAAATCCTGAAATATTTCTTCATGAAATATCAAGAGTTTTGCGTCCTCATGGCCGTTTATTGATTGTGGATTTTGGTTATCATGAAATTGAGCCTTCATATTCCGATCAAGCGCATATGCGTCTTGGATTTTCGGCTTTACAAATAGAACAATGGCTTAAAAATGCGGGACTTGTTCTAGAACAAACGGTTTGTCTTACTCCTATACAAAATGAAAACAGTGAGGAGGGTATGGTTACGCTTTGGCTTGCTCGTGATCCGCGTTTATTGGTTGACGATATCAAAGATAAACAAGTAGATTTTGCATAAATCGCGTTTGTTAACGTGCTTTATTCTCTGATTTTTCTCAAGGAATAGCGTAGAGATAAAACTTTATTCAATCATTGATAAGCTATTGTTTTTTACATTTGTATTATGTTTTTATATGGGAGTATTGGTGTTTTATAGCGGCGTGTAGGCTGTATAATGAA
>NZ_JBHIOI010000301.1:0-533 GCF_042195415.1 Bartonella sp. CE47NXGY
TCCATTTTCCAGCATGCTTTACGTATCATTCCAAGCTCCCTACTTGCGTGCCGCAAAAACACAAAAACCGGCTCTTTTCCCCCTTGAACTTGCCTTTTTATAGGTTGGAACCTGTCTGTACTGCTGCTTTTCTTCCCCCTAAGCCTTCATTTTTGTTCTCCAGCATGCTTTCCGTGTCACTCCAAGTCACTGGATGACGACCTGCCCCCCCATTGTCTTATCCCCCAATGAACCAGCCGGCAACTTCCCCCCACACAAGCGTCCGCAATTCCCCATATATAGGGCTCTTTTCTTCATACCCTCCTTTCCATATCGGCTAAGAAAATCCCCGCAAAGCTCTCCCCCAAGCGGCTCCCCTAAGAACGAAAGCATAATGTGCACCATTGTCACCGCAATGAAAAAACACTTGGGCCCATCATTGCGGCTTCTTTTTTCAACCCTGCTACTGCACGACGGAAAAATCATGGCGGCAATATTCTTCCTCCAATTTTTTTGCCATAGACTGAGCCACCTCTTGCGATATAAAAAGTATA
>NZ_JBHIOI010000302.1:0-528 GCF_042195415.1 Bartonella sp. CE47NXGY
GCACGTGATATACGTCCGTTTGGTTCTCTTACCTGCCCTGCTATTTTAGGGCGTCCCCTTTTTTTATTTTTTTTCACTTATGTCCTCAGATGTCTGTTTAATATCTTGCCAAATTCTCTCTGATCTTGACCATGAAATTCGATTTAAAAAGAACAATAAAACCACTAAAATGCATATTACAGCAGCAACACCTAACTTAAGTTTTAAGTGACTTTGATCCCAAGAAAGTTTTAAGAGCAGAATGAAAAGTGTACTCAATAAAGCACCCATCACTATACTGTAATAACTCATTGATGTAGATGACATACAATCTCTTAACAGCTCTATATCATTCTCTGTAAGCATATAAACGGGTTCAGATTCTTCTGTACTAACCCTAGACTTCTTTTTACTATCCATTAAAGCACCTTCTGTTTAAAAAGGAACGCTATCATTCATAACGGTATGAGATGTATCAAGAGGTCTGTAAATGCTTCTGTCATAAGCAGATGACTGATCTTGATTATCATCATTTTTGCCATCTAAAAG
>NZ_JBHIOI010000303.1:0-524 GCF_042195415.1 Bartonella sp. CE47NXGY
GTGTTTTTTTTCTAGCCATGTTTCCACCCACACACGCGTTCACCTAGATTATTGTGCTTTAAGATCTCTCTTGCTAAGTTTGAACTGATGGCGTTCAGATCTTGCCTCTCTAAATAAATTGGCAACCAACCAACACAAGAAGGAGCGTATTTATTTGTCGCGCAACCAGTCAGAGAGAGCAGTACGCACATCAGCATCACTTTTTTGATTAACTTCACTTTCCACCTCCAGACGTGTTGTGGCTGCTTTTAAAGCTTTTTCTGTTTGCTTTTGTTGCTCTGCTTTTTTCCCAAGAGTAAAAGCTCTTGCTAAAATCATAAAAAAAGCAGCTAAAGCCGCGCCTATTAACAGCAGATTTCTTTTCATCCATAAGATCATAGGCGGTGTTCCTGAAAACGTTTGGCAACAAAGAAAATACCAACACATGCGGCTAAAACCATAATGGTTGCCAAAGCCCATTGGATTGGTCCATTTCCTGCTAATAAGCCTCCAAGCCCAGAAAAAGAACCAATAATCGGTGCAAG
>NZ_JBHIOI010000304.1:0-522 GCF_042195415.1 Bartonella sp. CE47NXGY
ACAAATCATTGAGGGGATAAGACATGGCAGATTATTTACCACAGCCCTTGCAAGGGAGAAATCTTCATACCCAGCAGGTAAGCTTTTTGCGGCTTAATTTTAGCTATGAAGATAAAGAAAAGGTGATGAAGATAGGCACCCTCCCTCGTGGTGCTTTGATTACTTCGATTAAAGTGTTTGTTAAGACAGCATTTTCGGACACAAAGGTCAAAATAGGCAGCACTGCTGGAGGGACTGAGTTTGGTGAAGCGGAAATCAAACAACAGGCAGTAAAAGAGGTTAAGCCCACCAATCAGAAGGAATTTGTCCCTTATGATGAAGAGGTCACTCTCTATGCTAAAGCGGACAAAACAGTACAAGCTGGGCAAGCAAGTATAGTCGTTGAATTCGTGACTAATCACTGAGAGGTATTTTGATGACACGTCATTATATTCGGGTTAAGACTGGAGGACCGATACCTGTAAAGCGAGATGTTTATCGTCATAAGAGAACACTTTCGCACTTAGTGTCGGTCATTCAAGA
>NZ_JBHIOI010000305.1:0-519 GCF_042195415.1 Bartonella sp. CE47NXGY
ATCGATATATTCACAATCATCAATAAATTCGTATTTTTTTGCAGGCTCTTGTTGATTAACAGACGCGGTTTCATTTGAAATATTAGAGATAACGGGGGTGTTTTTTGAGATATAATTCATTTTATTAAACCTAGTTATTTAGAGTTTTGAAATTGACACCCTATAAGGGCGCCGGGCGCTCAAAACACGGTAACTAGTCCGTTGCTACACTTTTCCCATAAAGGTATTTTATGGTGTAGCTACACCCGACAAAACCATTATATGCTAATCACAGCACAAAAGACAGTCGATATTTTAAAGAAATGGGAGAAACCTTATCGTGGTTTACCCGCTAGTTATTAAGTGTTTTGATCACTTGATTATTTATATAGCAAAATACGTATTTATTGTCAAATAATATTTTATCTTTTTTGATATTTTTTTGTATTTTTTAAATACGTTGTGTATTGATAATATCTTATGCTTATTAATTGCTTCTTTTATATTTATGTGCTTTTAAAGCTATATTACGGGCTTTGT
>NZ_JBHIOI010000306.1:0-518 GCF_042195415.1 Bartonella sp. CE47NXGY
GCAGAGGCACGCTATGATGTACCACTCCTTGTGATGGATGACCGCTTAACGGCTTTTGTCATTAAAACCGATGATGCTGATCATTCCGTCTCTTTAGCAAAGCTTGGAGATTTTGATGCAGAACACCAGAGATACGTCTCGAGCCACCCTTACGTGACCGGTCCACGCTTTTCTTCTGTCAATGCTAGGAGCTGGACCGCTCATCAAGATGAGGCTTTAGCTTTTAGGGTGCTGGCGGCACGCTACACACAAACAGAAAAAACCATTGATCTTGGCACTTTTGATCTTGTGGACTGCTCTGATTTACAAATCCGCGCAGCCATTGAATTGCCTTCAAGTGAGTGTTCTGTCATCTTTGAAATTGAACGAAACAATGGCACAATTTATCAACTGCTTCCCTTTCAATTGCTAAGCCTTACCGAATATATCAGTGAAAAGGTAAAGCTTCGCGCTATTCTTAAAGGAACAGAGAAACTCTCACCGGTGTTATTTGCGCCTGTTCAATTGATCGCGGGAAA
>NZ_JBHIOI010000307.1:0-518 GCF_042195415.1 Bartonella sp. CE47NXGY
TATCAAAAGGAAATGTTGGCAGCCGAGCAAGAGGGGCGGATAGGGCGTGTTGCTCGTGACCCTTTAATGCAAATACGGGCTTTTTGGGACATTGGGGGGACAGGCGCCAAGGCAGATGCCACGGCGATATGGATAGCACAGTTTGTGGGGCGAGAAATCAGAGTGCTTAATTATTACGAAGCACAGGGGCAGCCTTTATCGGAACATATCGGTTGGTTGCGTCACAATGGTTATGAGAAGGCATTGATGGTTTTGCCCCATGATGGTGCGACCAGAGACCGTGTGCACAATGTGAGTTTTGAGAGTGCTTTAAATGATGCGGGTTTTGAAACGCAAGTGATCCCTAATCAAGGGGCAGGGGCGGTTAAGATGCGTATAGAGGCGGTGCGGCGTATTTTGCCGTCTGTTTGGTTTAATGAAGAGATGACGGTAGCAGGGCGCAAAGCACTGAATTGGTATCATGAGAAATGGGATGAGAAGCGCGGCATTGGTTTGGGTGCAGAGCATGATTGGTCGAG
>NZ_JBHIOI010000308.1:0-516 GCF_042195415.1 Bartonella sp. CE47NXGY
CCATTGATCGCATCATGCGAATCTTCAGCAATTTTCCCATCTTTAACATTATGGAGGGAAACGGGTGCTGTAGTCTTATCACCACCCAAAGTTATGCTATTATAATTAACGGTATCGTTTTCTTTATCATAGAGAACTGCAGCAGCACTTGTAAGATTAATATCATTAGAAATCTTCTCTATACTTTTATCAAGCTGAGCTTTGTTAACAGCTTCATCATTTCGCTCTGCAGCTTTTACACCAGAAATTGTACGAGCTTCACCAGATTTGTTTGCAACATTAATTTCTGTACCCCCTGTTGTCACACCAATGGTAATAGTACCTGCATCTCCTTCCTGCTTAACAAGGCTATTTTTTGTCGCATTCGTAATCTGATTTTGGATATTCGTGATAGAAGTATCAACAGCATTAAAAGCAGAACCAACATCATTATGAGAATTACCCTGAATTGTGTAAGTTGGTGCTTTACCATTAGATACATCTGCACCACCACCAAAATATTGTGATGTATTTTGA
>NZ_JBHIOI010000309.1:0-515 GCF_042195415.1 Bartonella sp. CE47NXGY
CAATACTTTAACAGCTCTAATTGGCATAGCTACACTAAAGCTACAAAAAAACAAAAAGAACTCATCCTTATGAAGGTATGTGATACCATAGGAAACATTCCATACAAAGCAATTGAAAAGAAACATATCATAGCCGGCGTTGAACGACGCAAAGAAACACCAGCAATGGCTAGAAACTTTCTGAAAGCCCTTAATGGGCTTTTTAATTGGGCGATTGACCAAGGTCTTTTAGAAAATAATCCAGCCTTAGGTGTTAAAAGACCAGCCCTTCATAACAAAGATGGGTTTGCTGTTTGGACAGAAGAAGATGTTGAGAAATATTATCAAAGATGGTCCCATGGTACCCATGAACGCGTTTGGATTGATGTCCTTTTGTATACGGGTTTGCGTCGTGGTGATGCGGTCCGCATTGGCTGGAAAGATGTAAAGAATAATATCATTCATCTCAAAACAGAGAAAAGTAAATTCCAAACAGATGTCTTTCTACCTATTTTACCGGAATTAGCCAAAACGCT
>NZ_JBHIOI010000310.1:0-514 GCF_042195415.1 Bartonella sp. CE47NXGY
TTTTTGAAGTTCCTATCCCTCCACATCTCGTGACCCATTCATCAAATAATTTTGGATTTTTTTTAAATTCTGCGACGCTATAGGTTTTTTCACAACCAGCAGCCATAAGCCCTGTGCAAAGTAGCAATGTTGTTATGAGAACTTTATTCATTATTTATTGTCCTGTTTCTTTTCAGAATCTTGTTTATCGTCATTTGTTGAGCCAAATCCTCCCCATTTTTTACGGGTTTCAAATTCAGCTTGCTCTGCATTTTTACAATTTTTCGAATTCAAATCCCCTGACGTCAAACATTTCACTAATACTTCTTCCATCAGTTTTTTATTTTTTTTAAGTTCTTCTACGCTGTGGGTTTTTTCACAACCAGCCGTGATGAGCCCTGTGCAAAGTAGCAATGTTGTTATGATGATCTTGTTCATGTTCAAGCCCCTCTTTTTTTTCGTTTATTGACCACGCATTTTTTGGGCTAAAGCTTTGGTTCGTGCTTTAAATTCTTCTATTTCACGTCTTTCTGCC
>NZ_JBHIOI010000311.1:0-512 GCF_042195415.1 Bartonella sp. CE47NXGY
TTTTCAGCATGTCTCACTGCATGGGCAAAATTTACAACGGCAGTACAGAGCATCTCAAGATGATTTTTAGCGTTTGCGCGTGCCTGATTTTGTAGTCCACATAAACTGAAACCTGCAAGATGAGAAATAGAGTACGGTGCTCTTTCAATCTGGTTGGCGAGCTGCTGGCCTAAGCTTGGATTTTTGATGATCTCTACCATCTGTTTGTCTAATATTTTTTCGTTACCATAAACAATTTTTGCCAATTTCTGGATCTGTTTTAAGCTTGTGTGTACGCAAGAATCTTCAGCAATCATTTCGGCTTTTTCATTTTCTGTCAAAGGAGCTAATCTTTCTTGTGGAATGAGAATGCTTTCAAGCTCTTTTGTTTTTGGGACTGTAAAGGTAAATTTGTCACCGGGTTTTAATGTTTTGAGTTGTTCTTGTGTGAGATGCTCTTTATTGCCGATGATGTAAGCGCCTTTCACATTGAAAGCAAAGCTATCATAACCAGCACCCCTATAGGTACCTGT
>NZ_JBHIOI010000312.1:0-511 GCF_042195415.1 Bartonella sp. CE47NXGY
AGACAGACAACCGGTATGATAAACATTAAAACTTATATAGAAATCTCCTTAAAGCTGAAAAAATGAGAAATCTTTCTTAAAGTTTTCAAACCACCCCTTGCTTTAAAAATCATGAATTTGACAGAAAAAATATCCCTCTTTTTCAACTTCAAAGCATATATTATACTTTTTGATGTTGTTTTTTCACTTTTTAAAAACTCATTGGACCTCGTGCAAATAGGTTTGGCCGTCCTTTTTTCCCTGGTCTTCTTTTAGGATAATGATCTCTTTTTTTACCAGAATGTAACACAGGTACTAACTTAGCTGCTGTTATGCATTCGCTGTTATTTGTGCAAGAAAGTTCTATCTGAAAAACTTCAGATAATAACTTGCAAAGCTGTTCAGCAGAAAAAAAACCTATTGGAGGAACAGTCGAAGATGCTCTCTGTATAAGATTTTGAGACGCTAAAAAACTTGCACCTTGAGCCATAGAGATTGAAGCAAAAGTAGCAAAAGCTGTAATAAAATATTT
>NZ_JBHIOI010000313.1:0-510 GCF_042195415.1 Bartonella sp. CE47NXGY
AACCGTTTTCGCCAAAAAGATGATGAGATAACACAGCGGATCGTTTCAAATCCCAGTGAGGTTGTCCATTTACTTCCCCAATATCAACGTTCCACTTTTCTTGAAGGAGTAGAACTCGCTCAAAGTGTTTGCAAGAATTTTGATCTTCAAGCTTTCCGTGAAGGTCATATGACACCGGTTTATTTTGGTTCAGCTTTGCGAAATTTTGGTGTTCGTGATTTGATCAATGCGCTTATAGATTTTGGTCAAAGTCCTCGTGATCAAAGTGCAGATCAGCGCAATGTCATAGCAACTGAACCTAAAATGACGGGATTTGTTTTTAAAATTCAAGCGAATATGGACCCTAATCATCGTGATCGTATTGCATTTTTTCGGGTATGTTCTGGAACACTTGAACGTGGTATGAAAACAAAGTTGGTTCGAACAGGAAAACCGATGACACTTTCGGCTCCACAATTTTTCTTTGCGCGTTCGCGCCAAATTGCTGATCAAGCCTATGCTGGTGATATC
>NZ_JBHIOI010000314.1:0-509 GCF_042195415.1 Bartonella sp. CE47NXGY
GCTTTAACATCACCAAAATCTCTTAACGCCTTAATGCGATAAAGTTTTTTACCTTCGCGAAGAATTGTTTGATTGGTGAGTTGATATTTTGGAGAAGTTTCTTGATTTGTAACTGTAGCTTTCATGCTAATTATCCTATTTTAAAGGTTTCAATTGACACCCCATAAGAGGCGCCGGGTGTTTGAAACCACGGTAATAGGCCCGTCGTTACACTTTCCCCTATGAAGGGTATTGTATAGTATAACCACACCCGGCAAAATTGTTATATGCCAATAACAGCACAAAAGAAAGCCAGTATATTTACGTAGGAAAGGCTATTTCGTTGCCTACCCGCCTATTATCAAGTGGGTTTCAATCACTTGTCGACCTTTCTAAACGAACCTTCCCTTAATGTCAATACGTATTTTTTATTTTTTTCAATTTGATACCTAGCTAATTGAATACCAAGTGATTTTAAATTTTACTTTTGGTTTTTAGTATAAAAATGTAGTGCGTAAATGGACATGTTT
>NZ_JBHIOI010000315.1:0-509 GCF_042195415.1 Bartonella sp. CE47NXGY
AACCAGCTTATTACGCTGTTTGGATTCAAAAATTCTGCATATTTATTCGAATAAATTTTACCTTTTTGTTTGCTTCATAATGATAATTTATCATTTTTTAAATTCTTGAATCATTTTCAATAGCTGTAATTCCTTATAATACATATTGCTACAATAAAATAGAATCTGCTATGAAATAAAAATTAAGTATTTAGAATTTAAAAGAAGGAGCATGATGCTAACATCAGCGTTAAAGTTTTTTATTTAATTGCATAGTTAACAGTACAATAATTATTTTCTAGACTATTACTTATTGTTGAAAATAACGTTATCCACAATATAGATAGTTTCCAACTGCACAGTATGAAAACGACATATATGGAGGTATATGTTTTTACCTGAACGTATTATTCAGCTAAAAAATTAACAACAACAGAGGATATGAAAAACTACATAACACAAAAACAGTCACGTAAATAAAGAAGATTCAAACTCTCTACAGAGTTTTACAAATGCTCTGAAAAATACAC
>NZ_JBHIOI010000316.1:0-508 GCF_042195415.1 Bartonella sp. CE47NXGY
CTCAAATAGTTTGCAAAGATATTCATCATCAGATTAAATACAGTTGCTAAGAGTAGAAAGAGGATTATATAATTGGCGACTTGGATTATCCATTGCTCGAAAAGGCGATGAGTTGGTTGCCAGAGCAAAGCAATGATGAAGATTGGCCCCCATCCTACGAGAAGTGCAAGTGCGATTTTTGTCAGGAGCACGAGACCCCCACCGATTGCGACTACGAGGCTTGTTGCTAGCAAGATAATGATGCCTAAGAGACTGTAAAGCAGTCCATTGGACTCGAAGAAGACGGTTTCTTGGAAAAGACGGCCTGCATATTGAAATCCTTTGGTTGCTGCTTTGTCAAGTAAATTCATTAATTGTGTATCATTGAGTGGATTTGTTATGAGCGCTTTTGATAACTCATAGGGCATTTGTGTTATTAAATTTGTGATTTCTGGTTGATAAAGTCCTGTGGTAAGAGCTATTGAAGTAATAATACTTATCCGTAGGAAACGGTTTACGAATCCGGAGA
>NZ_JBHIOI010000317.1:0-506 GCF_042195415.1 Bartonella sp. CE47NXGY
AGGCGCCCCCGCCGCGCCCGCGCCGTTATTTAAGCTGTTTTCCTATGAGGACGACACATAACAAAGCAAATTTCACCATAAGGAGAAAGGCGTTCTGTATAAACATTATTCATTGTGTCACCACAAATATTCTTAGTAACAATAGCCATGCCACATGCATTGGCATTTTCATAAACATGCACTTTACTTACAATTTTTGCACTATCGAAAACATGGGCATTATCATACACATGGGCATTGGCAAAAACCTTTGCTGAATCGTAGACGCGAGCATTACCATATACAAAACCACCAACACCTGCATTGCCATAAACCTGCGCATTTTCGTAAACACGACCAGGGCTCACAACAATGGCCTGATCACCAACCCAACAATTACCATCATGAGAAAGATTTTCTTCAGATTCAATATAGCCACCAAGTTGACCAGCTTTAACATCACCAAAATCTCTTAACGCCTTAATGCGATAAAGTTTTTTACCTTCGCGAAGAATTGTTTGATTGGT
>NZ_JBHIOI010000318.1:0-506 GCF_042195415.1 Bartonella sp. CE47NXGY
TAGAGTAGGAAAAAGGTGCATTTTATAAACAACAGGGGAGGGTTGTTTCCATAGCCAAAACATTTTTTCAAGTTGTTGTGGTATCTTTTTGAATTGCTTGATCGATAAAAGTTTCATAATTATCAGAAACAATATATTGGGTATTTTCTCCTAAAGCTTTGAAATGTTCATGACCGCAATGGATTTTTGCTTTTTCCAGATCGCACAACATGTCTTCGAAAATACTTCCTTTGCTTTCCACAACAAAATACAGTTTTCCTTGCCCATCTTGCTCGAGTAATACAGCCCTATCGGGAGTATATGATCCAAGAGGTGTATCAATTTTAAACCATTTAGGCAGTTGCGCATAAACTTTAATCTCATCGTTTTTTTCAAACGATTGTGCAAAACTGAACTCAATATCTGAATCATAAATAACATGATCATAAATTGATTTATCAGTTTTTGTCATATTCTTTTATAAAACAATTTGCTTTTATATTTATTAAAATGCATTTTCTATTTTA
>NZ_JBHIOI010000319.1:0-505 GCF_042195415.1 Bartonella sp. CE47NXGY
GAAAGAGAACGCCAAAAGCGTGAAGAGATCTATGGTCGAAAGCTATTAGGAATGGTTATTCCGAAGATTGGTGAGAGACCTATTGATAAAATGAATCTGTTGCAGAGAGTCATACAGCAGCATCAAGGTCCTGCTACTCCTAGTGCAATTTCTATTGATAAACCGTTTGAGAGTGGTTCTCTTGCGCCTTCTCAAATAGGAACTATTGTTCCGGATGGAGTATATCATGAGAAGAAGGAACCTTATGTGGTTCCTGAAGCAGAAATACCATTTGGTGTTGGTAATCATCCACCACTCCCTAATGCACAGGAGATTAAACAACTTACGCCTATAGTAGAGGCAGCTTCAACACCACAGTCACAAACTTCTCCAGTAGATACTCGAACTGGTTTTGAAAAGTTTGTCCAGTCTGATTTTTATAAAAAGCTTCAAGATCTTTTTGCAGGTATGTCGGCAGCACCGTCAGGCGGTTCTGGGTGGGATGCGCTTGCAAGTGGTGTGAAGC
>NZ_JBHIOI010000320.1:0-505 GCF_042195415.1 Bartonella sp. CE47NXGY
AACCAGCTTATTACGCTGTTTGGATTCAAAAATTCTGCATATTTATTCGAATAAATTTTACCTTTTTGTTTGCTTCACAATGATAATTTATATTATTTTAATTCTTGAATCATTTACAATAGCTGTAATTCATTATAATACATATTGCTACAGTGAAATAGAATCTGCCATGAAATAAAATTAAGTATTTAGAATTAAAAGAAGGAGCATGATGATAACATCAGCGTTAAGATTTTTTATTTATTTGCATAGTTAACAATACAATATTATTTTCTAGACTATTACTTACTGTTGAAAAAACGTTATCCACAATATAGATAGTTTCCAACTGCACAGTATAAAAACAACATATATGGAGGCATGTGTTTTTACCTGAATGTGTTATTCAGCTAAAAATTAACGACAATAACAGAGGATATAAAAACTAGATAACACAAAAACAGTCACGTAAATAAAGAAGATTCAAACTCTCTACAGAGTTTTACAAATGCTCTGAAAAATACAC
>NZ_JBHIOI010000321.1:0-503 GCF_042195415.1 Bartonella sp. CE47NXGY
CGTGCCTTCTTATATTTAGGCGATATATCATCCATAAGCTCTAATAACTTTTTCTGAATGCCAACTAAGGTATGAACCTTACTGTTATCTCCTGCCTTCTCGGCTGCATCTCTCATAAGACCAAGTTTAACCTTCGTTTCATGGAGAACACCCATGTTGGGCTTTTCTTTAAGGAGATTAAATTTTTCAGAAGAAAATGGAGCAACTTCTTTGACCTTACTCGTGAATTCCTGTAGCCCTTCTTTATAAGCCTGTTTGAAATATGGACGCTTCATTAATTCATTAAGAGCGCCATAATGCTGTTCTCCTATTGGTATTTTTTTGGCTATTTCGTAAAGAGTATGTGGTTCTGCTTTCCTAATCGCTATAAGATCATTTTTTAAACCTGTGACATTTTGACGAGGAACAAAGTATTTATCAGCCGCCTGATGAATACGCTCCCCTCCTCCCAGCGCTCTCTGTTTAGCTCTCTTGGTTAAATCAAGATAAGCCCCTTGGTTTCT
>NZ_JBHIOI010000322.1:0-500 GCF_042195415.1 Bartonella sp. CE47NXGY
CGTGTTTTTGATGATGCCGTTATTTGTGATGCTCTTATCTCTGGTTCTTCATATATTCATAGCAATGCCTCTTTAACAGCTAATGAAGATATTGATGATGATGCATATCCTGAATTTGGTAGTGAAGATGATTATTATCGTCATGAGTATTATGCTGATTTTGAAGGGTATTATGACGATGATGATAACAGCGAATATGAAAGTGATGCTGCGTAAATGACACGCGCGGGCGCGGCGGGGGCGCCCTCCTTTAAACATCTCATTTCAAATTTTATCAAATGTTTATCACATTAAATTGTGAGGGTATCTCTATGTGCAAAAAATACGAATTAACTAGTGAAATCAAAAAAATCAAACATGCTCTTACTCGAAATATTATAAGCCTTTATCGCATTAAAGCTTTAAAAGATTTTGATGATGTACAGGCGGGGTCTTTAGGCGGCTTTATTGAAAAGGAAGTTAACCTATCCCATGATGGTAATTGCTGGGTGTATGATGAG